>CAYVFH010000001.1:0-73324 GCA_964450985.1 uncultured Oscillospiraceae bacterium
GCTCCTCCAATGTCTTGGCGAGTCTGAACAGAGGGAAGGCTGAAAAAATTGTCATTACAGCCCATCTTGATGCGTATGAGAACACCCCGGGTGCTTTGGACAATGCATCCGGTACAGTGGTTCTGCTTCTCGTTGCCGAGATGCTGGCCGACTATCGGGGCAAATATAGCGTGGAGATTCTGGCGCTTAATGGGGAAGATCATTACAGTGCAGCAGGTGAAATGGATTACTTAAATAGGTATGGTAATGAGATGCCAGAAATTTTCGTTGTAATAAACATAGATGATGTTGGTTTTAGGCAGGGGAAATCAACCTATTCATTCTATGAATGCAGGCCAGGATTAGAAGAGCAAGTGGAAGGTGCTTTCGGAAAGTATCAGGATCTTGTGAAAGGAGAACAATGGTACGCCGGAGACCATATGGTCTTTGTGCAGAATCAAGTTCCTGCAATAGCTATTACATCAGAACTCATGCCTGAATTATTGAAAACTGTGACTCACACATCCGCAGACACACCGGATTTGGTCGAGTGCCATAAGCTGGTTGAAATTGCATGGGCTATAAACGATGCTATAAGAATATTATAAGTTTTGATTTTGGGTGGGAAGAATGTAATAATGATAGTTACTATGGAGAGAATCGTATACACTGATAAGTAAACATTGAAACTCAAAACAAATATTAATAGGAAGTCCATATGAGTTACTTGTTACAAATTGTTGAAACCGAGGAGCAACCGGTATTATCGGTCAAGACAACCACATCTGTCAGTAATATGCCAAATGTTGTAGGAAAAATTTATGGTTTAATTGTAAATTATATTGTTGAGAAAGGCGAAGAACCGATTGGTCCTTCATTTATAGCCTATTATAATGTGGACAATATGGACGTGGAAAATCTTCTCGTTGAAATTGGGTTTCCTATTGCCAAGAAAATTGAAGGAAAAGATGATATTGCACTAAGATATATTCCTGCAGGCAAGAAAGCAACAGGTTTTCACAAGGGGTCTTATGGTGAAATCGGTCCTGTTTATGAACAGTTAAAAAAGTTTACAAGCGAAAAAGGCTATGAACCGACAGGAGTGTTTTATGAATATTATTATAATTCCCCCGAGGAGATACCAGAAAGTGAATTGCTAACAAAGGTAGAATTCCTGCTCAAATAACGAAATTGTAATTCCGTATAACGGTTTCAAGACGGTGATTTCATAAATAAAGCCTGAGCAACAGAATGATGAGGATGTGAGAATAATGCATAAATATCATCGCACAGAAAAGTATGATAAGCGCTTTCTATCGCAAAATTTTATGGGTCCAAACGCAATTCTTATGCTTGACGAGATTACCCAAGGTATTGAACTCACGGAGGGAATGCGTGTTTTAGATTTGGGTTGCGGCATGGGGTTGACATCGGTGTTTCTGGCTAAAGAATACAACGTACAAACATTTGCTGTTGATTTATGGATTTCGGCTACTGATAACTATAAGCGGTTTTTTCAAATGGGTGTTGATGACCTGGTCATTCCTATACATGCCGATGCAACGGTGGAGTTGCCTTTTGCAGACGAGTACTTCGATGCACTAATAAGCATTGATTCCTATCACTATTTTGGAAACAATGATGATTATTTTGAGATGCGTTTGAAACCGCTGATAAAGAAGGGCGCACCGGTTGCAATCGCCATTCCAGGCACAAAGCAGGAAATGAACAGAATCATACCGGATGAGTTAAAGCCGTTTTTAGACGACGAGGGTTTTGCTACATTGCATTGCATTGAATGGTGGACACAAATTCTTGAAAAGCATTTAGACGACTTTATGATCAAAGAAATGGACTGCACTGACAAGGCGTGGAGTGATTGGCTTGCTGCCGATAATCCAATTGCAAAGCAGGATATAGACATGATGAAAGCGGATAATGGCAAGTATCTGAATCTCATCTCGATAACAGGAAAAAGGAAATAAGGCACCTCTCTGTATAACAATAAGGGATAAAGACAGTTTTGTGGAAGAACGGTAATGTACGGACTTCTCTTTCTGTTCAAAAGGATAATACCGCTACACCGCTGATTGCATCGCTCAAGGTATGGCCGTGGACAAATGTGCTTTTGCCGGAGGGGAAACAAAACTGGGGAGTTGATATCCTGACCGGAAAACAAAACAGGGACCATAGAGATATTGACATCGATTTCGATTGTGAATCTGAGGAAATTCTATTGAAGGCGCTAAACGATAAAGGATATACGATAACAACTGACTGGAGCCCTTCACGTATTGAGCTCCATCACCCGGAACTTGGTTACCTGGATATTCATCCCTTGATAATCAATAAAGACGGAAGTGCTAAACAGGCTGCACCTGATGGCGGCTGGTATCATTTCGAGCCAAAGTGGTTTTCCCATTCATTATTTGAGGGCAGAGTTGTACCATGTATTTCTGCAGAAGCTCAAAAACTATTTCATAGCGGATACGAGCTTAGGGACGTTGATATAGCTGATATGAAAAATCTTGATAGAATCATTTCAGACTAACGTACTATTTCAAAAATTGGTTCAAGACATCATAAAAAAGGCTTGGGGCACGTTGAGGCGGTAGTATTAATGTCAAGGTTTTTAGCACACAAGGGTATAAAATCCATTGTATAAAATCATGACAATATCCCTTCGAGGGAATAAGCTCATAAGAGCGGTTTTTGATAGTCAAGTGGTCAGGTTAGATGTCAGTTTTGAGCGAGTGGTCGGGTTGGATATTTGCATAGTGCTGAGGTGGTATATAATTTATGGAGTTGAATAAAAAATTACAAGAACTAAGAAAACAAAAACAGTTAACCCAGGAAGAGCTTGCGGAAATCTTATTTGTATCAAGAACAGCAATCTCAAAATGGGAATCAGGCCGCGGTTATCCCAGCATAGAATCATTGAAAGCAATTTCAAAAATCTTTTCGATATCTGTAGATGAATTGCTGTCTGGAGAGGAATTGATTAACGTTGCAGAAAACGACAGCCAAAGTAAAATTCAGCATATGCGTGATTTGATATTTGGGTTACTCGATTGTGCAATAGCGATGTTTCTGTTTCTTCCGTTCTTCGGACAACAGGAGGGGGATTTTATTCGTCAAGTTTCGTTGTTGTCCTTGACAGAAGTATCATGGCTTATAAAAGCTGCTTATCTAACAGTCGTCCTACTCACCATTGTTTTGGGCATCACAACGTTGGCTTTACAGAATTATCATGGCGTCATGTGGGGAAAAAGAAAGGGCGACGTATCTGTACTACTAAGTATGTTTGGCGTTTTCATATTTATGGCAAGCTCTCAACCCTATGCTGCTTTTTTCATATTTGTATTTCTGATAATTAAAGGAGTTTTTCTTATGAAACGTTAATGATACGAATCGTATCATTGTTGTGATGAAGGGATTCTACCATTTCTGAGACTCAGAGCTTAATGTATTGTCAGGCAAAGGTCAACACAATACGAAAAGAATGGAGTCTTAGATATGAAAAAAAGAAATAAAAGTAATCTTATGGCAACAGGCGGTCTGCTGATTTTATTTATCCTCTACACAATTTCACTGATGTACATTGATGTGAAGCCAATTGGTCCGCAAGATTCCGCAGTGGCGTTTGCAACAATAAACGGTTCAGTGCAACGTCTATTCAATGTTAATATGCTTCTCTACAACATAACCGATTGGTTGGGGCTTGTGGCTATCCTGGTTGCACTGGGGTTTGCAGTTTTAGGACTTGTGCAATTAATCAAGAGGAAAAGGCTTTCACGTGTGGATCACAGTATTCTTGTACTGGGCGGGTTCTATCTTCTTGTAATTGCAGCTTATCTGTTTTTTGAGTATAATATTGTGAATTATAGACCGGTGCTCATCAATAATATTTTGGAAGCATCGTATCCGTCCTCAACAACTATGCTTGTGATGTGCATTATACCCACCGCCATGATGCAGTTTCATCGTTTAATTCAAAACAAGAAAGTAAGAATTGTTGTGAACACTCTTTGCGGTGCTTTTGCGGTCCTTATGGTTGTCGGACGTTTGCTATCAGGTGTTCACTGGTTAACGGATATTTTAGGCAGTATACTGTTGAGTAGCATGCTTGTTATGCTATACTACTCCGTCAATGTATATATCGAATCTAAGCAAATACAACAACCAGGCAATTTTGAAGAAAGCGATTAACCCATAGTTCGCAAATTCCGACGCGTTGTGAAAAGCTATCTGGAATGGTATGCTTGTATCAGAGGGGAAGCGCAGCAATATCATTGCAGATGATGACGGTAGGCATGGTAGAAGGAAGGAATATAGTTCGAAAAAAATTTATATATATGAATTGAAACAGATGTTGAATTGTTAGAGGTGGGATTATGAAGGTTGAACAATTTGTAATGGCTTATAAAGTGGATCAAGATCGTATCAGAGCTATTTTGCCGGAAGGTTTTGCTTCTTTAAGAACGGTTATGCGAGTAAATACAGAAATCCATGACGATGAGCGTGCATATATTGAGTTTAATACTCCGGTTGAGGCAGATGGAAAACGAGGCTGGTTGAACATTGGAAACTGGGTAGGTTCTAAAGATGGAGTGACGTTTGTAAAGACTGGAAAGACTACCAAGATTGTCGCTTCTTTTTTTGAGCTCTCTTATACTGGAGTTGGTGTTGAAGGTGGATGCCCAGCCGAAATTGATAATGACGGCTGTTTTTTTATTACTGATAGTAATACTATCGGCTTTCGACCAAATGAAAAGATAAATAATAGTAAAGAATTCTGTGACTGTGAATTCGCATGGAAATTTAGTGAGGGAGATGCAAAAGGTGTAAGTATTGGTAAAACATTACCTGCTTTCAATTGCCAGCCATCTCATGATTACGAAAAAAAAGAATTTACACCTGAAAATGCAGCGTCAATACCTTGCGAGCAGGTTTTAGGGTCATATCTTGTTTGTTTTGAAAGATAGATTCTTGTTTACCAATTGCTCTTTGTATGCAGAACTAAAATAGCCTAGCTATCACACGATGAGAATGTTGTCTTGATGTCAAGGCGAAAAGAGTAAGAATGATAAAAAGCTTGTAAATAAAGGCCTTTCGGAGTTTGAATGTAATAATCCAATGAGTAAAAATCGTAAAAATAACTGTTCGTGGGAAATAAGCCCAAAGGTATGCTTATGAACGTGACAGTGCAATGTAGATAACATGGGGTTTCGTGTGGCATGTCTATTACAAATCAGACTGAGGTGAGATAGTATGAGGAAATGGTCGAATCTATTTGGAAATCAAGGGAATAACTATAAGCAGCTTATATCTGACAATCGCAAGGCTGTCGATGAATATAACGAAAACGTGCTGTCCACATTACTACTGATTGGGTGGATTTTGATTTTGCTGCCACTAGCGCTTGTGCCATTTAGCAACACAAAGTCGGATCTCGTGCCAGCTTACCTATTGACGTTTTTGTCTTTTTTCACTTTGTTCTTACTGTTTAAGCTTCGAAAAGTAAAAAAATATGCGATTGTGGGTCTGTATGCCAGCTTTTCCATCTTGCTTTCATTATCGATCTACCTTAGCGTCATTCACTCGCCGCATATGCGGGCCACATTCATGCTGGTCGGCTTGGTCCTCACGCCACTTAGCTTCATTGATCGTCCCTTCCGGATAAGACTGTTTTTAGTCTTCTGGTTAGTGGTTCATACTGTGATGGCATTTTATCTCAAACCACAATACGCCCTTGACGATACAATCAATTGCCTGTGCGCTTTCATTCTTGGGGGTTATTTCGGAAACTCAATAGTGAAGGTGCGTTTGGAAAGCTTTGATGTGAAGCGTCTGTTGATCATTGAGAAAGATACTGACGTATTGACGGGGCAGTTAAATCGTCGCAAACTCTTTGAAACGTTGGCGCATTTGGAAACAGAGGAATCGGAAAAGCCTTCAGGTATATTTATGATAGATATTGATCACTTTAAGGAATTCAACGATAGTTATGGTCATGCCGTCGGTGATGAATGCCTAACCCGTTTTGGGGAGTTACTGACAAGCTTTGCACAGAACTTTCGGTTGCACTTCTATCGCTACGGCGGGGAGGAATTTTTAGCTTTTCTTTACGGATACAGTGAAAATGAACTGTTATCCATCGCCGAAAGCCTGCGGATTGCCGTGCAAAACGTAGATATAGCCGGGCATCACATTACCGTTAGTATCGGTGTTGCTTATTGTGGCGATAATGAAGTCAAAAATTATGAGAGCGTTGTCGCCCGTGCGGATCAGGCTGTATATGCCGCAAAGCGCGCAGGCCGAAATACAGTATATTTGCAGCAAAGCGAAATGTAGGTCAAATGAGCAATGGACAAGTGAATTTTGAAAACAGCCCAATCGAGATTTATATGTCGAGAAGTCAGCACTTTGAATCCCAAGAGGGCAAAAGCATTGCGGGTTGCATTATCGCTTATGGAGAAAGATAGGAGGTTGCACAATGCCAATCGACTTTAAGAAAACGGAAAAGGAGTTGTACCAACCAAGAACCATACCATCTATAATTTACATACCGGAGATGAAGTTTATTACGGTGGACGGCAAGGGAGATCCGAACAATAGCCTGGAGTATGTAGAAGCAGTGGAGATATTGTATGGGCTCTCATATGCCATCAAGATGAGCAGTAAATCAATTCTGGAATATGTTGTCCCTCCCCTGGAAGGCTTTTGGGGTGTTGACGATGATTTTAGGGGTGGCGGAGCGGCAATTGGTGATAAGAGTAAATTTATATGGACCATGATGATTCGGCAGCCGGATTTTGTAACTGAAAATATGTTGGAAGTTGCAAAGATATCTTTGGCAAAGAAAAAACCGAATCTTGGCATATCAAAGGCAAAACTTGAAACAATTACCGAAGGACTGTGTGTGCAGGTTATGCATATCGGTTCATATGATGAAGAACCTGCAACCATCGTTAAGCTTGACAATTATGCTATGGAAAATGGCTATGTTGTTGATATTGGGCAAACTCGACGCCATCATGAGATTTATATTTCTGATCCACGTAAGGTTCCGTCGGAAAAGTTAAAAACAGTACTTCGACATCCCATCAGAAAAACATGACAAGACTCTCCTTTTAAAAACTCTATGGGTCACAACCCAATTTTTATGATTAGCGGGATTGCTCAAAGTTCTGAACTCAGTAAAGGAAGATGTGTGAACATTATAGTCGAGGTGGTATTTGATATGAAAATTCAAAATGATAAAATGCTCAGAAACCCAGATGTTGAGCCCACAAGTGTTGTTATTGCAGAGGCGCTTGGGGAAGCCAATGTTGCGTATGAAAAGTTTATTAAAGAACTGGATTGCCACAATATACAGTTGGAATGGCGGTACTATACTGACGGCAAGTCGTGGCTGGCAAAAGGGCTTTATGAATGGATTGGTCTACGTGGCGGGCACAATAGTAAAACCATTTTTTGGCTATCAATCTGGAGCGGATTTTTCAAGGTGACTATTTATATCCCTGAAAAAACCCATGCAGATGCTATGAAGCTCACCATGGATGGTGCAGTCAAGAAGGTGGTAGCAAACTCAAAAAAAATGGGTAAACTGAATTACTGCCCTCTCGCATTTGACCTATATACAGATGAAAACTTTGATTCGATTTTTACTCTGATCAATTTCAGAAAGAGTGTATAAAATGTTTCGACAGAGAGTTTCCCATCTTTCGGATATACTTTTATGAATAAGAAAGAGATAGCGTGAATCGAGGTGCAGTATTTATGGATATAGAGTTGGTTTTAGGGAACAAAAAAGACTATCTTGATTTATTGTTGTTAGCGGACGAACAAGAAAACATGGTGGACAAATATCTGGAACGTGGCGACATGTTTGTGTTGGATGACGATGGTGTAAAAGCCGAGTGTGTTGTCACCAAAGAGTCCGGCGGTATATATGAACTAAAAAATATTGCGGTATATCCTGAACATCAAAGAAAAGGGTATGGGAAAAAACTGATAGAATTCATATGGTATCATTATGAAGATTGCCGTGTGCTATTCGTAGGAACGGGCGATAGTGATAATGTGCTCAACTTTTATATGGATTGTGGTTTTACGGAATCCCACAGAATAAAAGACTTTTTTATAGATAACTATGACCATGCGATGTATGAAAACGGGGTGCAGCTGGTTGATATGATTTATCTGAAAAGGGAGCGTGAAATTATAAGTGAAGGAAGTGAATAGAATGAAAGAGGTGGTCATTCGAGAAGCGAAGCCGGGAGAACCCAGCTTGGTTGTATATTTTTATTATAAGTTGTTTGAGCAACAGTTTGATTTTCTCCCCAATACCGAGAAGTATTTTCTGCAAGCAATGACGGAATTGTTTGATGATTCGAATGGAAATCGACTATGGGTAGTTGAGGAAGCCGGCGAAATCAAAGGCTCTATCTGCATTATTAAGAAAGGGGATTCTTCGGCACAGCTTCGTTTGTTTGGACTAGACCCCGCTTTGCAAGGTAAAGGTATAGGTAAGCAACTGATGCAGAAGGGAATGGATTTTTGCAACGAAAAGGGGTATTCCCACGTCATGCTATGGACAATTGATATTTGTGAATCCGCCTGCCGGTTGTATCGCCAGTTTGGTTTTGAGAAGACGGACTCAAAACCAAATTGTACATGGGCGAGATACCCGATGGTGGAAGAAAAGTGGGAATGGGGGACTCTTTCCAGGCGAAATCAGGAAGAGCAGTGAATGAATCCGGGAAATTATGTAATACTAAGACCGCGATAGAGATGCATAGGAAGGAGAATTCTTATGGCAACGGTGGAAGAAAAATTGGCAAAATCATTATCGGCGGAGGGATCTGTTGAATTGATTTCATATCTCCCCTATTTGCTACAAGACTTATGGGAGTTAGGCTCATCGCCTAAGGACATGTTGGAAATAGTTCAAAAGCATGTTACGGTATCCCGGAATACACGAGTGCTTGATTTAGCTTGTGGAAAAGGAGCGGTAAGTATTCACTTGGCCAAAGAATTAGGTTGTATGGTAAAAGGTATTGATATTATTCCGGATTTTGTGGAGTATGCCCGGCAGAAATCGAAGGAATATAATGTTGAGAAATTATGCGAATTTGAAGTTGGGGATATCACGCAAGCTGTCAAGCAGGAGCGAAACTATGATATTGTAATACTGGGAGCGGTGGGTGATGTGTTGGGGGACTCTTTAAAAACAATCCTTCTTCTTAAGGATACAGTCAAAGATGGTGGCTTCATCTTGATGGATGATGGATATGCAAAAGACTCAGCCAAGACAACGTATTTCACCAGGGATCAATGGCTGTCTGTTTTTGAGAAAACAGGGGTGCGGCTATTGGATGAAAAATTGATAGATGATGATGAACTAGATAGCCTCAATCAGGAACAGCAAAGATGGATTATCAAAAGAGCTGAAGAATTAAAGAGAGAACTTCCGGAGAAAGCACACCTGTTTGAGGGTTATATTCAAAGCCAGCAGGCGGAATGTGATGAAATGGAAACCGAAATAGATGGAGTCACCATATTGTTGCAGGTGGCCGAAGATAGCCCTTTGGGGTGAGAGCATATGAGAATATGATGCAGTGTAAGGGAAATACATATAGGAGGATGGGCCTTTGATGAATTTTTTATATGCAGAGATAAATGTGGTGGGAATCATTTTACTTCTTCTGTTTTTAAACAACATGAATCGGAGTGGAAGCAAGGCGGTTCCCTTTGATCAATACATATTCAACGGCTGTCTCGTGATGAACATACTGATATTTCTGTTTGATACCGGTATGTGGCTGGTGGATGGCAAAGAGACTCTCGCATATACGTATATAAACTATGGTGTGACCATGCTTTACTATATTTCGAATCCTCTCATTTGTTTCATGTGGTTGATGTATACGGACTACAAAATTTACGAAAGCAAAACCGGATTACTAAAGCGAGTTCGAATTTACCTTATTCCTTCTATCATAAATGGATTGCTCAGCATCGCCTCATTGTACACTGGGTGGTTGTTTGTTATTGACAGCAATAACCATTACATGCGTGGCGCATTATTCCCGGTAATGGCAGTAATCGCCTTACTATATTTATTAATCGCCTTTGGAATGTCTGTCAGAGATGTGATGAAGAATGGGTGGGAGATAAACAAAAATGTGAATATTCACCTGGTCATATTCCCAATCGGAATTATTATGGCATCCATTTTTCAAATTATGTTTTTTGGTATTTCAATTATATGGGTATGTGCACTACTGGCATTTGCCAGTATATACATCAACATTCAAAACGGCGAAATTTCAACAGACCATTTGACTGGATTATACAATCGCAAGCGACTCGATGAGCATCTCCAAAGAAGGCTAAAAATGAGGAAAAGAGAGCATCACCTGTTTGCGATGATCATGGACTTGGATAATTTTAAAAGTATTAATGATCGATATGGGCATGCGGTGGGAGACGATGCTCTGGTTCGAATGGCGGCACTTCTTCGTAAAGTATGTGAAGGAAGCGATGACTTCATCGCCAGACTTGGAGGAGATGAATTCATCGTCGTAGGGGAACGAAAGGTTCCTCAAGAAATCGAACAATTAGTTTTGAAAATTTCTAGTGCGGCAGAGGCTTTCAATCAACAGCAATTATCAGACTATCAGCTGCTGCCAAGCATAGGATATGCTGTGTTTCAGCGTGATGGTACCATTGATTTGTTGTTGGCAGATGCAGATGCGGAGATGTATCGCAATAAGCAAGAACGAAAAATATCCACCCGCATGGCATGATAGGCCGTCGATACAAGTCATTCAGGATATAGGAGGATAAAGTGAATTACGCAATTCGAGAAATGAAAGAACAGGAATATCCTCTTTTGAGAGAGTTTTTATATGAGGCTATATTTGTGCCGGAAGGCACCGATCCACCGTCCAAAGAAATTCTTGATTTGCCGGAGCTGCAAGTTTACTTTAACGATTTTGGGAATAGTCCACATGATAATGCCTTGGTGGCTGCAATAGGCGGTGAAGTCGTGGGTGCGGTTTGGTCTCGGATTATGAATGACTACGGGCATATTGATGATACCACTCCATCGATTTCCATTGCACTATACAAGGAATATCGCAAGCGAGGGATCGGAACATCAATGATGAAGCAGATGCTTACTCTTCTAAAAGAAAAGGGGTATGGGAAGGTATCACTTTCCGTTGAAAAGAAGAATTATGCCTTTAAGTTATATCAGAGACTGGGGTTTCAAGTGTTTGATACCAACGAAGAAGACTATATTATGGTGTTGTACTTGAAAAGTTCAGAAGAAAATTCATAGTATTTTGCACAAAGGAGTATGAAAAGATGCTTGAGGTAGTATTTGGTGACAGTGAAAAGGGTTCTGTCCGATGGGCGAAAACCTACAACCCGAAGGCAATGAAAGATGGGGCAGCAGCGGTGGGTTACATCGGAGAAAAGCCCGGGGAAAGCCCTGTCGATGAACAGAGGATTCTACTGGAAAAACAGATGGAAGGTAAATCCTTGGGAGGGGATTCATCAGACGTAGTGAGCATCGGCTTCCATCTGGATGTGGGAGATATTTCCGGGGATATCGATGGATTTGGACGTCGAAACACCTTTCGAAAATTGTGGGGAAGATTCGATTTTAAGGAGGAAGAAGAGGAACAGTATTTTGCGGAACAGAGAAAAGACTTGGAGAAGCTTCTAGCCGCGGCGAAGAGCGAGAAGCCGATAAGAATCTGGAGAAGTAACACCTCATACTCCACTTGTGGACTTCTATATGTTTGTTATTTACTGCGTCAGGTGCAATGCAATCTTCGTATAGTGACCTTGCCAGAGTATAGGCAAACACCTGCAAATGAAGTGGTTCATTATGTCCATTGGGGTGAGGTGGAGGCCGGAAAGCTATATCAGTTCACGGCTTATGAAAATGAAATATCGGATATAGAAAAACAAAGTAGAGGTCGCTCTTGGCAAGAGTTGATGAATGAGAACGGACCATTGCGAGCGGTTGTAAATGGGAATCCAATATCTGTACAGGAAGATTTTTATGATTTTATTATTTTAAATAATCTCCCGGAAGAAGATTTCATCATGGCACGTTTCATTGGGAAACTAATGGGAAAGTATAGTCTTGGAATTAGCGACAGCTGGTATGCGTACCGGTTGGAGCACATGATAGAAGAAAAACGGTTGATGATGGTGGAGGACAAGGACCCAACTCATCCCTATGGAAAAATCTTGAGAAAGATTTAGTCCGTCGAATGAAAGAGATAGCTTATATGGTAAAGGAGGCATTACATGAAATTTTGTTTTAGCACCTTGTTTGTAAAAGATATGGAGGAATCCATCCGGTTTTATAAAGAAATCATCGGACTTCCTGTAAGTCGAAGGTTTAGCCCTTCCCCGGACATGGAGATTGTTTTCTTGGGAGAGGAGGGGACGCAAATTGAGCTGATTCAAGATAAGGAGAAAGAAGTTGTGGGAATTGGTCCGGACATTTCATGGGCATTTACAGTCAACTCCTTAGAAGAGGCATACCAATCCATGAAGGATAATGGGGTCACTATGCTGTCTGATATTATACAACCTTCCCCACAAGTTAAGTTTTTCTACATTCAGGATCCCAACGGGATGAAAATTCAACTGGTAGAAAATTTATGAAAGAGAACTTGATTGCCCCTTGTGGTATGAACTGCAGTCTATGTATTGCGTACCAATTCAAGGAAGAGGATATTAACAAGAAAGGGTTCCATAAAACCTATTGTCCGGGATGCATCCCCCGGGGAAAGCACTGTACCCACATGGGAGATCGCTGCCATCGATTGGGGCGGGGAGAAGTACGGTATTGTTTCCAGTGTGAAGAGTATCCATGCAAACGATTGAAATCGCTGGACCTGCGGTATCGGAAAAAGTATCACATGAGCATGATTGAGAATCTGGATGATGTCCGAAACCATGGGGTAGAGAGTTTCCTGGCGAAGGAGGAGAAAAAGTGGAAATGTCCACATTGTGGAAGCATGATTTGTTGTCACAATGGACTTTGCCTACATTGTCAGCTGGACACATTGCTACAAAATCGAAGATACCGTTGGAATGAAGAATAGGGAAAAGTACGGAAGTGGGTTCATGTATTTGAAGTATTATTTATGAGAGCTCCGGAGGAGTTGATGGAGAAAGAATTGAAATGAAAAATTTCCATAGAGAGAATTTGCTTTTTTCGTTATGTGGCCTGAACTGTGGTCTTTGTCCAATGTATTTGGGAGATTATTGCCCAGGATGTGGAGGCGGCCCGGGCAATCAATCTTGTGCAATTGCCAAGTGTAGTCTGGCTCATAATCAAGTGGAGTATTGTTATCAATGCGGTGAATTTCCTTGCGTACAATACGAAGGGATTGGGGATTACGATTCCTTCATAACCCATCAAAGGCAAGTATTGGATATAGAAAAAGCCCGGGAAATCGGAATCGACAAATACAATGAGGAACAGCAGCGAAAAAACAGGATATTACATTCACTACTGGATGACTACAACGACGGAAGAAGAAAGTCCTTTTATTGCATGGCAATAAATTTGTTGCCTCTTACGGAAACGGAGAGAATTCTTGATGAGCTGATTGCCGATTCACAATTATCTGTGGCGAGTTTAACAGAAAAAGTGGAGTTTATAGTCTCTCGGTTTCAGAGCCTGGCAAAGGAGCAAGGTGTGGAGTTGAAACTGAGGAAAAAACCAAAAGCGTAAGAGGTTCATTGCCTGAAAGATAAAGTCCTCGAATGGAGAAGGTACATGAAATTTGAAACGAAGCGGTTGATATTACGCCCATGGGAGCTGTGGGACGCGGAAAGCCTTTATGAATATGCAAAGGATGACAGGGTTGGCCCTATTGCCGGTTGGCCGGCCCACACCAGTCTGGAGCATAGTAAGGAAATCATAAAGACAGTGCTAGGCCTCCCGGAAACTTATGCGGTTTGTTTAAAAGAGGACAACAAGGCCATTGGCAGTATTGGCTTAATGATTGGAGAAAAAAGCGATCTTGGCATCGAATGGGACGAGGCGGAGATTGGGTATTGGATTGGGGTTCCCTTTTGGGGAAAGGGGTTGATTCCGGAAGCAGTTCAGACACTTATGGAGTATGGGTTTGAAGTTTTGGATTTGAAGAAGCTTTGGTGTGGCTATTTTGACGGAAACACCAAATCGAAAAGAGTACAGGAGAAATGTGGCTTTCGATACCATAGCACGGAAAAGGATAAGGAGTGGCCATTGCTTCAGGAAATACGTACCCACCATATCACGTGTATAACCAAAGAACAGTGGATGAAAAACAGGCAGCAGAAGGGGTGTGAGTGATTGTTATGAAGACCATAGGATTAATCGGTGGAATGAGCTGGGAAAGCACGGTAACCTACTATAAGATTATGAACCAAGAGGTAAAAAATCGTTTGGGAGGCTTTCATTCTGCAAAGATTCTTTTATATAGCGTTGACTTTGCTGAGATTGAAGAGTTGCAACGACAGGGAGCGTGGGAAAAGAGCGGTGAGCTATTAGCAGATGTGGCTCAACGGTTGGAGCAGGCTGGTGCAGACATGGTTTTGATTGGTACCAATACCATGCACAAAGTGGCGCAGCAAGTCAGAGAATCTATCCGAGTTCCGCTAGTACATATTGCAGAAGCTACGGCAGACGAACTACACCGGCATAACTTCAAAAAAGTAGCGCTCCTGGGAACCAAATATACCATGCAGCAACAATTCTACCGGGATAAGCTAGAAGCGGCGAGATTGACAGTGCTGGTTCCAGAGGAAAAGGATGTGGAACAGATTAACCATATCATTTTTCATGAACTCTGTCTGGGCATACAATCCATCCAGTCAAAAGAGGCCCTTCTGTCTGTTGTAGAGAAGTTGGCAGAAAAAGGAGCGGAAGGTGTGATTTTAGGCTGTACAGAGTTGGGCTTGTTGATTCAACAGGAGGACAGTCATTTGCCCCTTTTCGATACTACCGATATTCATGGGAAGGCGGCAGTAAAACTGGCCTTGGATGATCAAGACTAACCAGAAATTGTTACGGGAACCTTTTCATGAGACCTCCGTCTATGATACAAGAACGAACTTAAAACGTAGGAGGAGATTGCATGAAGAAAATTTTAACTGTATTGTTGACATTGGGGTTGTTATTTTCCATAGCCGGAACAGCTTTTGGAGAGGCGGACCTATCAAAGGATGGTTTGGAGGATAAAACCATGGAGTGGACGGCATCGTACAAGGGTCAAACCATCAACTTTGATGTGGTTCCCCAAGAGATTAACGGGATCACCATGTTTCCATTGCGAGCCATGCTAGAGGAGATGGGGTATGCGGTGAAATGGGATGGAGCAAGCCGGTCTGTGGAAATATCAAAGGATGCACAATGGACAAAGATTACCCTTGGTGAGAACTCCTACTTTAAGAATAAGATGGCACCCACATCCTTGAGTCATGCTCCCGTGTTGGTAGAAAACCGAACCATGGTACCGGCAGAGTTCTTCCCCGTTATATTGGATAAAGGTTTGGAAATAGATAAGAACCATGTAATCTGGTATGACGACGAGTATGCGGTTCACAGTGGGATGGTGAAGGAGATTACCTACGGGGAAAATGGTAAGGTTACTGTCTTGATAGCAACGGATGTAGAAAATGGAAATTCAGATTTTGATTTAATCATTCATACATCTAAAGAGTCCACCATTTATAATTTGGAGTTGCAGGAAGGAGAATTTATTCACTGTGTATGCAGCCCAATCATGCTTTTGAGCATCCCGGGGCAAACCGGAGGGTATATACTGTATAAGTAGTGCTGATATTTTGTAGCCTGGTTGAATGGCTTTCAACCAGGCTTTTTTATGAGACCTATTTCATTGTTTTTTGGTTCTCGAGAAATTATAATGGTTTCATGAGATGTTTACAGCAATAGTGTTGTAAACGTTGAGTGTAAATGAGGTGAGAGGACATAGTAATGAGAAGCATGATAGGGGATTACTATAGCCTAATAAGAGTAAAGCACTATATTAAGAACCTTTTAGTATTCTTGCCAATCGTATTTTCGGGTAATCTTTTTGACCCCTTCTATTTATGGACAACAATTCTTGGATTCTTCACTTTTTCTTTTGGCGCATCCGCTGTTTATATTTTTAATGATATTTGCGACTTGAATGATGATGAAAATCATTCTAAAAAGAAGAACCGGCCTATTGCATCAAAGAGAATCAGTGTGCGTTATGCATCGGTGCTGGCAGCTATACTAGTGATTTTATCAATGACCCTACAACTCGTAGCGTTTGATTCATTTTCTGGCATATTATATTTGGGAATTTATATCTTAATTAATTGTTTGTATAGTCTCGGATTAAAAAACATTCCCCTTGTTGACGTTTCCATCATAGTGGCCGGATTTATTCTTCGAGTTGTTTTTGGTGGGGTTATCAATGACATACCAATTTCAAGCTGGATGTATTTGATGGTGATGGCCATGTCATTTTATTTAGCGCTTGGAAAACGCAGGAACGAAATTCGAAGGTTCGGGAGTAATAACAGAAAGGTTCTTATACATTATACAGAAGGATTTCTAGATAAAATGATGTATGTATCACTGTCCTTATCTATAGTCTTTTATTCCATGTGGTGTGTCATACCGGAGAATTCAATTGGGAAAAATAGTGGTTTAATTTGGACAATCCCAATTGTTCTATTAATATGCATGAGATATAGCATGAATATAGAAAGAGAAAGCGATGGTGATCCAGCGGAGGTATTATTGAATGACAAGGCGCTTCTAGGTCTAGTGGCTCTTTATGGTGTTGTGGCGCTTGGCCTTGTTTATGCTCCGAATTTTGTATAATGATCTGTAGGTGTTTGTAACATATTATGAGAAATGTATATGATTTTGACAATACTATATATCAAGGGGATTCCACCAAGGATTTCTATTTTTATTGTCTAAGAAGAAACCTTATCATTTTGTTGGAAGTGCCAAGAGTATTAATGGCTGTTTTTTTGTATGCTTTTGGACTCAGAACCAAAACCGAGTTCAAGAGTGTTTTTTTTCGATTCCTTAAACATGTAAAAAAGATAGATTCCGTGCTAGTGGAGTTTTGGAATAAACATGAAAGTAGAATCGCAGCGTTTTACTTAGAAGAGCGAGCAAATGATGATATTGTGATTAGCGCATCACCCGAATTCTTATTGAAACCTATTATGGATAAGTTGGGGATACAATATCTGATCGCTTCGAAGGTTGATCCTTTGACTGGGGAATACGATGGGTACAATTGCGATGGGCATGAGAAAGTACGAAGACTTCGCGAGGAAATGCCGGGAATTGAAATTAATAAATTTTATTCCGACTCCTTGTCGGATGCTCCACTTGCCGCTCTTGCAACACTTGCCTATATTGTGAAAGGTAATCGTGTTACATGCTGGAGTGAATATGCGCCTAGCGCATGGGAGAGATTGGGCGCCGTTTTTCAAAAAAAAGAGTTTATGTTATTCATATTTTGCGGTGGGATAGGAACAATAGCAAACTTTCTGGTGTCTCTATTTCTTTCTACAGTATTGGATCCCACCATCTCATATATTGCTGGTTATTCTGCTAGTTTGTTCGTAACTTATGGATTAAATGCTCGCCTAATTTTTAAAGAATACTACAGGGTAAAAGACTTTATAAAGTTCGTTTTATCCTATATTCCCAATTTTTTGATTTTATTCACTTTCGTAGCAATTTTTCTGAATGTCTTCGAGTGGAACAAAATCCTTGTGTATGCCATTGCCGGAATACTTGGTATTCCTATTACGTTTGTGTTGGTAAAGGTTTTCGCATTTGGCCGAAAAATGGAGGAATAGTCTCATGGCAAAGTATTTTATTACTGGCGGAGCTGGATTTTTGGGGATTAATTTGATTCGATTTCTGCTGGAAAAAGGGCATACCGTCATTTCATATGATATTAGTGATTTTAATTATCCCGAGAAGACATCTGATGCAGTAATAGTGTTTAAGGAAGATATCCGCAACTATGACTTGCTATGTGATGCCATGAGGGAGTGTGACATAGTCATTCATACTGCAGCTGCTTTGCCACTGTATTCCAAAGAAGATATTTATACTACCGATGTCGAAGGAACTAGAAATGTTATGCAAGCTGCCCTCATGCGAGGAGCATCTCGAGTTGTTATGATATCCTCTACTGCGGTTTATGGCATACCGGATCATCATCCACTGGTGGAAGACGATTCTCTAGTAGGAGTAGGCCCTTATGGAGAAGCCAAAATATTAGCGGAGAGGGTGTGCCTAGAATACAGAGAAAAAGGACTTTGTGTTCCGATTATTCGACCAAAATCCTTCATTGGTCCGGAACGGTTAGGTGTCTTTGCACTTCTTTTTGATTGGGCAAAAGATGGGAAGAGCTTTCCGATATTGGGGAATGGGAAAAACAGGTATCAACTATTGGATGTATATGACCTGTGTCAGGCTATCTATCTTTGCTCAATGTTGGATCCGGAAAAAGTGAACGATACTTTTAATGTCGGTGCTGAGGTATTCTCAACTATGAAGGAGGACTTTCAGGCAGTACTAGATGAGGCCGGATATGGTAAAAAGATAAAATGTTTTCCGGCTAAGCCTATGATATTTATTCTAAGGATTCTGGAATATTTACACTTGTCTCCACTTTATAAATGGGTTTATGAAACAGCTGCTGAAGACTCTTATGTGTCCATCGAGAAAGCGAAAGAGAAACTGGGCTTTCATCCAATCTATACCAATAAAGAGGCCATGATTAGAAACTATAGATGGTATTTGGAAAATATAGAATCCATCAATAAGGAAACAGGAATAACCCATCGGGTTCCATGGAAACAGGGAATACTAAAGATTGCAAAGAAGTTTTTTTAGTGCATATATATCAGTCCTAAAAAAAAGCGCCCAGCTAAAACAAACTGGGCGCTTTTCTTCATGATTACTCAATGGGAGGATACATATAAGAGGCCGGGATTATTTCCCCCTCCAAAGAATCTCCGAACCAACTCATAATCAAAGTGGCGCCAATACCCCGCTCTATATATTCAATTCTTACATCATATTTTCCACCTGCTACTGCGGAAAATGTGTGTGTAAAGATTTCTCGGCTATTCCAGCCCCACTGATCGATTACCAAAACATCATCGAGCCATACTTTAATGCTATCATCGACTTCGAATAAGAATGTGATATCTTCTGTAAATTTTGTTTCAATGGTTCCTTCAAGGACTCCGTAAAATGCATCAGTAGAAATGCCAGCAGGAGCTCCTGCACCCCACTCATAGTAAACTTGACCTAAGGTTTCATATCCGGGAGTAGAACTTATATTTTCATTTTGATCCACCTCATAGAATAGATTTCGGAACCCTTGCCCTGATTTATCAAGAGGATTCGGGTATTGAGGCGTACTATATAAATCATATGTTTCTTGTGATATGAAATAGTTCGCTTCCGGAATCAAACCCATAGGGACATAATCAGATTCCCAAAACAAGAATACTCCTGCATATAGAGGGAGTTGTTGGTATTCCACCGTGATAGGATAATATGTACCTGCTTCTAAAGAAACGGGAGATTCGCCAATTGAAAAGTCTAGGCTTAAGAGTCCCCAAGTATCAATGATTTTTTCTCCATCTATGAACACTCGCACTCCGTCATCGGAATAGGTTTTGAAAGTATAGTTACCAGAGACAGATGGTTTGATATAACCGGTCCACCGTATGGAAAAAGTCTCGGGTTCCATGGAGGAGTCAGGAGCATCATAGCCAAAATTAAAGTTTACACTCGGGTCAATTCTTCGAAGCCTTAGAGCAGAAGAATTCTGTAGCTCTGCTTCGTCATAATATTCTCCCAAGATACCGTTCATATATCCATTATCAATCACTATTTCTTGAAAATGGGCCGTTATAGTGACATCACCCGTTACAGTTACATTTCCCGCTCCATCCGGTACCATGGAGTTATCCGTGGATGTAAAATGGGTGAATTCATATCCGGCATTTGGAGTTGCTTGAATATGAATAGATTGGCCTTCTTCAACCTCCGCATAAGTGGGTGTTACGGTTCCTGAGCCCGCCGGATCTACTGCAACGTTCACCGTGTAAGTCTCGGGTTCGGGAGCCAGAAGGGCCGCGGGAAGATTTAGTGTGGAATTAGCAGAGTGATATGTAATAACGTTGTTTCCAATCATACTTAGAGTATTGGCAACTAATCTGCCAGTAACAGAATTGTCTGATGACATATTTACAGCGGCGTTGGGTGCATACAGAAGGCCATAAAGATGGTCTACAGTGTCAAGGGTAATCAATGAAGCATCCGTGATAAGGCTACCCGTGATATTGGAAAAACTTTGTGTGCCTACCCTTGCGATGCTATCTATCCCTTGATAAATAAGGTTTCCATAAAGTCTATTACTAGTATTTATTGAAAGAACCTTTTTTGAAACAATATATAGATTCTCCGGGTTTTGGGATAAATTGTTAATTACTAATGGTTGATCTAAGCTAAAATTGTTTATATACAAATACAACGTGTTGTTGCCGGTTATGTTAACAACACCATTCCAACTTGACTGAGTCAGGGTATCGATGACGATGTGTAAATCCTTATCAGAAACATCAATGGTAATGGTTTTGTTTCCTACAGTTAGAGTGCTGTAATGGCCATCTTCTGATATGGTTTGTCCTTGTCCTCCTTGGCTAGTAAGACTTCCTTTGTCAGGTAGAGTTGGAAAATCTGCCAAATCCGGAAACTCTGCATTAAAGCTCGTAACATCCAACTCCTGGCTTTTACTGTCGAATCCGCTGAAGTTGGGGTCATCTATAGGGTAGTTGAATGCGGTTCCGGTTATATGATAAAAAGTTCCGGTGAAAGCAGGGGCACTGCCGATGAACGTTAGATTCCCATTCGCCGTGTATAAATCACCAACTATATTTGCACTACCTGAACGACTAAAATCCCCGTTCAAATAAACGGCCATGTCATTGGGTTCCGGCTGTTCGGTAGCCTGCGCAACAGAAGGAGCACCTCCGATTAGGAAGAGTGCCACTAAAATTGATAATAAAAAACGAAATCGCTTACCCATTTTTATACCTCACGTTTTCGAAAAGATAGGACGGTTTATCCGGTTAAACTTTTTACGTCATTTGGTGATGATAACGGTACGACTTTTTTCTTGCCATTCCACGTTGGCTCCCAGAGCCTCTGCCACAAAGCGTACCGGAACCATGGTTCTCCCCATTTCAATATAGGGTGGTGCATCCAGCTGAACCATGTTATCACTAGTATCCTCATTAATAAGGGCAAAGTTGCTTCCAATTGCCAGGAAAATATACTTTTTTTGGGCCCATACTTCGATGCTTTTGGAGTTTGGGTTCCAACGTATCGATTCGTCGGCTACTCCCAATGCGTTGAAAACCGCTCGGAAAGGAAGCATGGTTCGATCGGATACGATGACGGCAGGAGTCTCCGTTACTACGGGTTTTCCATTTACCGTCACAGAAACCGGCTGACTTCCGTAGGCAACCGAAAAAGAACCCATGATGAATGCTATACAAAGTACGGTAATGATAATTTTTCTCATTTTCCCTCGGCCCCCGGCGGCCTTAGACAAATTAGACTCTTTATATACTTGTAAAGAATATATTTCTTGTGACTTAATTATTATACACCAAAATATTCGATTGTATACATTCATGTAACAAAAAACTCAAAATATTTAAAAAATAACATTATAGGCATAATCATGCCGGATATACGGAAAAAGACTGTCCCAAACAGATTGACAGGTTATAAACATCTAATTAGCGCGCAGAGTAACTGATTTTGTGGAAGACAAGTTGTGGTACCGTATATAGGAATAATTCTAACATTATTGACAGTCTAAACGGGCATATGTTACAATAACTAAACAGTTGTTATTACTAAGGAAAGGAGATGAGAAGTATGCTAGTGACAAAACCAGCACCAAATTTCTCCGGAATGGCTTTCCATGAAGGAAAAATTAAGAAGGTGTCCTTGGAAGATTATCGTGGCAAATGGGTAGTTGTTTGTTTTTACCCGGGTGACTTCACCTTCGTTTGACCCACTGAAATCTCACACATAGCCGTGAGCTATGACGAATTGAAAGAAATGAATGTGGAGGTACTCTCTGTTAGTACAGATAGTGTCTACTCCCACAAGATTTGGAATGAAACAGAACTCAGCAAGATGGTTGGCCATGATATTCCTTTCCCCATGGTTTCTGACCAGGGTGGAGCCATTGGAAGATTGTATGAAGTATATGATGAAGATGGTGGAGTGAACATTCGAGGAAGATTTTTAATTGATCCGGATGGTATCATTCAGGCCCAAGAAGTACTCAGCCCTCCGGTAGGACGAAATCCGGAAGAGCTGGCCAGACAAATCAAAGCCTATCAGCACCATCAAAAGACGGGAGAGGTTATGCCTTCCGGGTGGACTCCCGGAGGCCAGACATTGAAACCTTCTCCGGATTTGGCAGGCAATGTATGGAAGGAATGGACACCCCCCAAGAAATGATGGGAGCAGGTCATTCATCATCGCTGTTAGAAACATGGACAGATCGGTATCATCAGAGCCGGTCTGTCTTTTTTATAGATGGCAACATAAGTCTTGAAACCGTTTTTAGCTGGGAGCAGAGTGTTACTTGAATCCCGCCATGAATTATGTCATCATTATACCAAGAATAATGCTGAAAAATGAAGTGGAGTGACAGACTTAGACTGTGTAAAGAAGGGAAACGAAAATTGGAGAATATCATAAAGCATGTCACCATGGGAACCGCTGGACATATCGACCATGGGAAAACAGCATTGGTAAAAAAATTGACAGGAACGGATACGGACCGTCTGGCAGAAGAAAAGGCTCGTGGGATGACCATTGATCTGGGGTTCGCTTTTCTTCCATTACCTTCTGGCAATACAGTGTCTATCGTAGACGTGCCTGGTCATGAAAAGTTTGTGAAGACCATGGTGGCAGGAGCCACGGGGATTGATTTTGTGATGCTGGTGGTGGCTGCAGATGAGGGAATCATGCCACAGACCCGGGAGCATATTGATATTCTGTCTATCTTGGGATTGAATTCCGGGTTGGTTGCTTTGACCAAGGCGGACTTGGTAACACAGGAAGAAATAGAGCAAAGAAAGTTCGAGGTGAAGGAAGCATTGAAGGAGACCACTTTAAAAGATCTTGAAATCATTCCGGTATCTTCCTTGACCGGGGATGGGGTAGCTACCATCATTCAAAAGGTAGACCAGTTAACTTTGGCTACGCAGGATCGGTCCTATCAACAAGTATTCCGACTTCCTGTGGATCGAGTGTTTACCATGACAGGTCATGGAACGGTAGTTACCGGCACCATTGCCGGCGGGAGAATCCAAAAGGGGCAGACTGTAGATCTACTTCCCCAAGGGCTTACCTCTAAAGTGCGAAATATACAGGTTCGGAATCAAAGTGTGGAAGAAGGAGTAGCGGGGGACCGTTGTGCACTAAATCTGACAGGGATAGAAAAAGAGGATATACAGAGGGGCACGGTGGTAACAGAAAAAGGGAAAGTCACTTCTCAGCGATTGTTGGACGGAGAGGTACGTATGGTGCCGGGAGAAGAGCCCCTTACTCATAATCAAAGAGTGCATTTTCATACAGGAACTTCTTCGGTGATAGCCCGTGTTCGGATATTGGGCAAAGACGAAATATCAGGAGGGGACAAAGGGTATGTTCAACTTCGTTTAGAAGAGCCTGTAGTGGTTCTGAGAGGTGACCGATTTATCCTTCGGTCTTACTCCCCGGTCCGTACCATCGGGGGAGGTGAGGTATTACTTCATACCACTCAACATCGAAAACGGTGGGATGAAAACGCACTGGGTACCATGGATATGTTGGCACCGGGGAAAGAAGAAATGCTGGTTAAAACCATATTTGACCATGCAAGAGGACCGGTTACCATTTCTGAATTAAAGGAAAAAATATTGGTGTCGGAAGAGAACCTCCGTCAGATACTTGAGGTAATGCAGCGGGAGAGAGATGTTCTATTTCTGGAAAGTGCAAAGAGCTATGTCAGTCAAAGCTGGTATGAGGAATCATATACAAACATAGAGAAGCAAGTACATATTTATCTAAACAAATATCCATACCGGTACCGCATTCCCAGAGAAGAAATAAAAAGTAGAGTGTTTCCCAAACTATCTTCCAAAGAAGTATCCGACTTACTGAAACAAATGGAGATGGAATCAAAACTTATGGTTCATGGAAATCAGATTGGGGTAAAGGAGAAAGAAAGGATCCAAGAAATATTCAATCGAAAAGATGTGGGGTTGGTGCAAGAAGCCTTTTCGAAAGAG
This sequence comes from uncultured Oscillospiraceae bacterium, assembly GCA_964450985.1. GTDB lineage: Bacteria > Bacillota > Clostridia > Peptostreptococcales > Anaerovoracaceae > JAAZGD01. The sequence goes on from CAYVFH010000001.1 coordinate 24,418, forward strand.
AGTTTTGCTGTATTGTCTATTCATTCGCTTCTGGACGAGATTCCCTTTGATACCGTTATAATGGAAGAAATCCTTCGTTTCTTGTTAAAACAAAAGATGATTGTGGAAATCGGGGATGAGCAATACACCAAGCCTGAAGCATTAAAGATGGCATATGAAAAAATGAGAAACTATTTGGATACCAACCCTACTATTTCCGCCGCACAGCTTCGTGATTTATTAGAAACCGGTAGAAAGATAGCCATTTTGTATCTGGAATATTTTGACGAAAAACAAATCACCATAAGGCAAGGAAATGATCGGGTGAAGGGTCCAAGGTATGATGAATTGGAGGAGGGAGCAGCTATATGATGACGAAAGAAGCAGATACGATTCAGAAGAAAGAGGCACCATCATTAGACCAATGGTTAAAAGAAGCAAAAATCCATCCGGATTCCCACAAGGTGGGTATGTACTTAACCCATAATGGTACCGTTCGAGAAACACCCCGAGTCATGGTTCGTGAGGGAGTGGATGATGGAACCCGGGTGAAGGGTATGTTTTTTAGCTATGACGAGGAAAAGGTGGAGGACGCCATTCAAAAGACCTACGAAAGGGAAGGAATATTTTACGTTAAGGTTTGGCTTAACGAAGGAGAGCTTGCATTGGGAGATGACATCATGTACGTATTAATTGGTGGAGATATAAGGCCCCATGTCATAGATGCGCTACAATTTCTGGTAGGGACTATAAAAACGGAATGCGTAGTGGAACAGGAGAAAAAGTATGAACAAGTATGATTTGGTGGTAATTGGCAGCGGCGCCGGCTTGATGGTCATGGAAGCCGCTCTTTCTCATGGATGGACTGTGGCAGTGGTAGAGAAGGATAAGATGGGGGGTACCTGCTTGACCAAAGGATGTATCCCTTCCAAAATGTTAGTTTATCCAGCGGAGTTTATTCGAGAAACGGAAAACTCAACTCGCTTTGGAGTAGATAGCGGGCCACCAACGTTGAATTGGGAAAAAGTTTCACAGCGCATGTGGGAGCAGATTGATTTTTCCAATACCATTGAAAGCAATCTCGGGAATGTGCCCGGACTCACCGTATATCGGGGGGAAGGATCTTTTGTGAATTCTCATGAATTGATGGTGAAAGACAACAATGGGGAGGAAGTCAAGATTTACGGGGAGCATTTTCTCATTGCCACCGGAGCCAAAAGTTTGATTCCCACTGTTCCTGGATTGGAAGATACAGGTTATATTACTTCGGAGACATTTTTTGGGACGAATTATCCCGAAAAGCCTTGGAAAAGGATGGTCATTCTGGGGAGCGGAGCCATTAGTACGGAATTCGCTCATATTTTTTCTTCCTTTGGCACGCAAGTTACCATGATTGCCAGAAGCTCCCGAATTCTAAGAAAAGAAGACCGGGAAATATCAAACTTTCTACATCAGCAATTGACCGATCAGGGAATTGAAATCATTACAGAGGGGAAAATCCACCAAGTATATAGAGAAAAACAGGAGAAAGTGTTATTGGTTGAGATGGGTGCTTCCGGTGAGAAGCGCACTATTCATTGTGATGAAATATTGGTGGCTTCCGGATCTGTAACGACAACAGATCGACTTTCTTTGGATAAAGCTGGTATAAACACAGATGATCAAGGATGGATTCCCACCAATGAATACCTGGAAACCAACCAACCCCATATTTGGGCTTTGGGCGATATTAATGGGAAGTATCAATTTCGGCATAAAGCCAATCATGAGGCCCAGGTACTGAGTCACAATCTTTTTAGTGGTAGAAAAAGGAAGAAAGCTCGGTATGAAGCCACTCCATGGGCTATTTTTACTCATCCTCAAGTCGCACGGGTGGGCAAGACAGAGGAAGAGCTGATTCAAGAAAACACTCGCTATGTTGCGGCTAAAAATTATTATTCCGATGTGGTGGGCGGTCGTTCCATGGGAATTCGAAAAGAGGATCCTGACAATGGTTTTGTAAAAATGCTAGTGGGGATGGACAAAAAAATATTGGGAGTGCATATCGTAGGGCCTCAGGCGGCAGTACTGGTGCAGCCCTTCGTGTATCTCATGAATTTGGGATTGGATTCTTCTCTTGGGACGTACGAATTGATTCAGGATTCCATGATCATACATCCTTCATTGAGCGAATTAACCGCTTGGGTTTTTGAAGCTGTGGATGTTATGCTAGAAGAACAACAATAGAATGAAAGTCTAGCGGGAATAAGATTATTTGAAAAGTTAAATTGTGAAAGAATACAAGGAGTGGAAGATGGAACAATTACGAGAAAAAAAGGGGTTTATTTGCGACATGGATGGTGTAATCTATCATGGAAATCGATTGTTGCCTGGAGTGAAAGAGTTTGTCCAGTGGCTCCATGACAGCAATAAGGATTATTTGTTCCTAACCAACTCCAGCAGTTCTACACCCAGAGAACTCCAACAAAAACTCCGGCGGATGGGGATGGAGATAGATGAGCACCATTTCTATACCAGCGCACTTGCTACCGCTAAATTTTTGAGCACACAAAACCCGGGATGCAGCGCATATGTGATTGGCGAGTCGGGGTTATTGAACGCACTTCATGATGCGGGAATTACCATGAATCATGTAAATCCTGACTATGTTATTGTGGGAGAGGGAAGCAATTATAATTACCAATCCATTACGAAGGCAGTCCGGCTGGTAATGTCAGGAGCAAAGCTGATTGGAACTAATTATGATTTGACGGGGCCTTCGGAAGAAGGAATTATTCCGGCATGTCGAGCTTTGGTTGCTCCCATTGAAGCGGCTACCGGCAAAACTGCTTATTATGTTGGAAAGCCCAATCCATTAATGATGCGAACAGGACTGAAAATTTTGGGTGTTCATTCTGAGGACGCCGTCATTATTGGAGACAGGATGGATACGGATATTATCGCGGGCATTGAGAGTGGATTGGATACCTGTCTTGTGTTGACCGGTGTTACTTCTTTGGAGTCTATGGAACAATATCCATATCGTCCGAGATTGGTATTAGAGAGTGTAGAGGAGATTCCCAACGTATAAGGGGCGAATTGAAACAATTATGTAGATTTCGACCATTCCCTATGATAGAATGGTCGAAATTATTTTTTTTTGGACGAAGGAGGTATCTATGGAAAACGTAATTGAGCAATTGGCCCATATACAAATGTTGGACCAAATTTGGCTCTCTATTTTCCTCGTCATACCCATGGTTTTGATTTCCAGAACTGTGGTAGCGGGAACCAGATATTCGCCCATACTGATTGTTGTCATCTTTGGATTAGCCATGGGATATATCATGGTGGAAACCGGTGTGGCCGCTCCAGGGTTACCGGAATTTCCACTGATTGAACTATTGAGTAGAACCACAACGATAGCCCTCACGGTCACTTTTTTTGTAGGCGGTCAGGAGCTGCGTAAGATTTTCGGGAACATGTCTCTGGAACCGGATGACATGGTAATACCTTCAACGGAAGAGACCATTATGGGTACATATCGTACCCAGCTAGTCTATATCTTAAGATCATTCTTCTTGTTGATCGGCATAGAAGCCGCGTATCGGGCAATTTTAGGGATAACAGTGGATGCCCTGAGCCCATTCTATCCCCTCATTGCGTATATCGGACTAGTGGGAGCCATCATATTGATTGACCATAAAGCAACCATTAAAAATAAGCGGCTCTATATCAAAAAAGGCCTATTGGAAATTCTGGTAGTGGGATTGATTCTCATGGCATCTTATGAAATTGCGGTTCTTATTAAACCACTTATCGCATTACCACAGATATTTTTCGCCATGATTCTCGCTTCTGGATTGGGGGCCGTTTTTTACAAATGGTGCTTTGGTCCCACCATCCGTGCTCTTCTTTTTGCCGGAATACCCGTACTTCTTGCAGGGAACTTCATGGTGGGCGGGTCACGAATCGCCGATGCCTTCAGCATTAAAGGTATGGACTCGGTGCTACTATATGGATTCTCCGGGCAGCTATTTTGGATGTTTGGAGGAATCGCATTGCTGATGATATTTGCGAAGACCAGCAATGCTAGAAATCTGGGCCCGGGAATGGCCGGTGCCTTATCCCATTCCGGGTTGACGGGTGCATGTACTGCAGGTGATTTAGGACCTATTGCCGCCATGAGAGCGCCTATAATGATTAACATACCATTTTTCGGTCATATATTCGTGTTCTCTATTCTGGCCATAAGCGCAGAAAGAGGAGAGCTGATGTTGGGGCCTTCTTTGGGCATTATAGGAGCCGGTGTCATTTTGACCTTGCTGGCCATGCGAAATCTTAGAAGAGCGGAGGGAAAAGATGCGATAGAAGTCAAGGGTTTGATGCAATTTGCTTTTGGATGGCAATTAGTTGCCATGTTTGGCGGTTTTATTCTTTTAAGCATATTCCAGATGCCTATTGAATATGCGGCTATGGCAAAATCTTCCGCTCTATCGCACTTTGGCCTTTTTGCAGCCACCCAAGGTGGAATGTTTGGCGCCGAATCTGCAGCATTAATCCCCTTTATATTTGCAATGCCTTTCCTAGTACATCCTTTTGTGTTCTTCCTGTTTGGAAGAGCCATGGCGAAGGATGGGGAGATGCCCAAGCTCCCCGTATTCGTATTGGCGGCAGTGGGACTGGTGGGAGTCATCTTTTCTCTGGCATCCATATAGACAAGGAAGTCTTTGGCAACTTAAGATACGGTGACATGATGAGAACGAGTTTGGAGTTTACCGAGCTCGTTCTTTTTCTTTATTTTCTATGATTTAGCTTCACTTTATTGTAAACTATAAGAAATGCATAATGAATACAGAAGTTGGTAGAGATGAAAGGATTCATTGGCAAATCGCACAGGGGACCTTCGCTAATACTGATTGCACAAAGGAGACAAGAAAATGGATGCTATGAAATGGATTACAGAACAATTATCAGATCCAGCCGTGTTGAAAAAAATAAGCCAGACCGTGAAGGCAGAACCGACGCAAGTAAAAGAAGTGGCAGAATTAGGGCTACCAGCATTGCTTGGGGCCATGGGAAGGAATTCAGACTCCGAAGAGGGAGCATTATCCCTATTCAAAGCTTTGGAACAGCATCAAGAAGATCCGGTGGATGATGTGGCAGGGTTTTTGGATAAGATTGATCTGAAAGATGGTTCCAAAATACTGCAGCATGTACTGGGGGGAAAATCCGAAAGAGTGGAGCAGACCTTGTCCCAGAAAACAGGATTGGCCAATAATCAAGTATCACAGATTATGGCCCAGCTTGCCCCTATTCTTCTGGGTGTATTGGGTCAACAGAAGAAAAAACAGAATTTGAACCCAGCAGATCTATCCCAACTTTTAGGCGGAATGTTAAAAGGCGGATCTGGCGGTGGGATGATGGACATGGTATCCAATCTGTTGGATGCGGATAATGATGGAGATATAAAAGACGATGTTGGGAAACTATTAAAGGGCTTCTTAAGGTAGAAGATAAGTAACAGGAGATTTATATTGGAAGTTTGGAAAGGTAGAATAACGGCCCAGTATAAAGACTACTACCGGGTAAGAGTGGAAGACCGCGAAATGTTGGCGGAGATTTCAGGGAAGCTTCGACATCAAGCAGAGGCAAAATATGAATATCCGGTAGTAGGAGATTTTGTTGAGATGGATCGAAATAATGACCAGGAAGGGACGGTCATTATTCAAAACATACTGCCTCGCAGCAGCCTTTTTCTGCGTAGGGAAGCGGGCAATTCACATCAGGCACAACCTATCGCGGCAAATATAGATGTTGTTTTTATTTGTATGTCTTTGAACAGAGACTTTAACTTGCGAAGGTTGGAGCGCTATCTGTCCATCGCATGGGATAGTGGAGCAAAGCCAGTTGTGGTACTGACCAAATCGGACCTGGTGGAAGACGGGGAAGAGCACCGATGGGAAGCAGAGAGGGTGGCCATGGGTGTAGATGTGCTCGTGACTTCATCCATGAAGGAAGATGGTTATCAAACCATTCTTCCTTATTTGAGACCAGGGGTGACTGTGGCATTTGTTGGCTCCTCCGGAGTGGGAAAATCCACATTAATCAATCGACTTCTAGGAGCAGAACATTTACCAACTGGTGATCTTAGAAAGGATGACAAGGGAAAGCATATCACCACTAGGCGAGAGTTGTTCGTTCTTGAAAATGGGGCTTGTGTCATCGATACTCCCGGCATGAGAGAATTGGGGGTTGAACAAGGTGACCTGGGAAAAGTCTTCGGGGAAATAGAAGAATTGGCGAAGGAGTGTCATTTTTCAAATTGTCAGCACCAGGAAGAGCCGGGATGCGCTGTGAAAAAGGCAATTCAGGAAGGCAGGCTGGAAGCAAGTCGTTTTGCCAGCTATCAAAAGCTTCAAAAGGAGGCACAGTATGAGGGTTTAGATTCTCGGCAAATTGAGAAGGAAAAAATCCGAAGAATGTTTGGAGAATTTGATGGTGTAAAGAATGCTCGAGATTTTATAAATTCCAAGAAAGACAGATACCGATAAAGTCTATATCGTTATGCAATAAATCACATGAACAAACCGTTATTATAGTAGCGGAGAAGGATGAACCGGTGCGTTTCAATCAACCCGTGGATGAACAACTGATATTGAGGATTGCAGAAAATGACATGGATGCTTTTGAGGAGTTATTTGAGAAGACTCAGCAAAGCATTTATGCATATGCACTATCCATTTTGAGAAATCCGGAACAATCTTTGGATGTGTGCCAGGAAGTATTTCTTAAGGTGCGTGCCGGAGCTCATAGATATCAACCCATGGGGAAACCATTGGCTTGGATGTTTACCATCACCAAAAATGTGGCCATCAGTCAAATTAGAGAAGATGGGCGATATTCAGAAATTCCAATCGAAGACATGGAGGGTGACTTGTCATTAAGCTACCAGGCGGATGACTTGGACACCATGATTCTGGAGAAAGCCATAAATATTTTAACGCAAGAGGAACGCTCCATTATCCTGCTTCATGCGGTATCGGGATGGACACATCGAGAAATTGGGATTTCATTGGGACTGCCCCTATCTACTGTATTATCAAAGTATCACAGGGGGCTGAAAAAGCTGAAGAAACATTTGCAAAATCAAGGGGTAAATGATGAAAAATAGGGATTTGGAAAAATCCATACGTATTGCAATCCAAAAAATGCCGGCACCGGATGTGAAGGAGCTGGCCAGTTTGCCTGTTGAAAAAATAGGGGATGCTAGTGATTGGTCTCAGGAAACCCAGACCACGGCAGGCAAACCATTGAAACGATGGATTCCCGTTATGGCGATTATGTCGGTGGTGATATTTGCTTTTACGGGCATCTACATTCAGCAACAAATTCCTGTGGCCACCGTTGCATTAGATGTAAATCCCAGTATAGAACTAACCATCAACAAACAGGAAAAAATTCTAGAAGCTCGGGCTCTAAACGAAGAGGCGAAAGAGATTCTTTCTGCAATAGAGTATAATAAACAGCCATTGCAGCAAGTGGTACGAAGCTTGGTGAGTGTTATGCTTCAGGAAGGCTACATAAGTCAAGAAAGAAACACCGTCATGGTGTCCGTAGAAGGCAAGCGACTGGAAGAGGCGGAAGGCTTGGGAGAACTGGTGAAAGAACAAGTGCACCAAAAGCTATCCGACGAAAAGATTGAGGGAGACATCATTACTCAAGCTTTTGTACCGAACCAAGAAAGCAAAGATATGGCGGAAGAATTGGGGATTTCCATTGGCAAAATGCACATGATTGAAAGAATCATGGAACAAGATGAACAGGCAACCATAGAAGACTTGGAGGGAAAACCTATTCGTGACTTGGCTCGCGATCTTAAACCTAGTGAACCGCCTGGGCAAACCAAAGAAAACACCGGCCCACCTAAGGAGCCGCCCGGACAGGTAAAAGAGAATACGGGTCCGCCTAGTGAACCGCCTGGGCAAACCAAAGAAAACACCGGTCCATCTAAGGAACCGCCGGGACAAGTAAAAGAGAATACGGGTCCGCCTAGTGATCCCCCGGGTCAAGCAAAAGAAAACACTGGCCCACCCAAGGAACCGCCGGGACAAGTAAAAGAGAATACGGGTCCACCTAAGGAACCGCCTGGACAAACCAAAGAAAACCCCGGCCCACCCAAGGAACCGCCGGGACAAGTAAAAGAGAATACGGGCCCACCTAAGGAGCCCCCCGGGCAGGTAAAAGAGAATACAGGTCCACCAAAGGAATCCCCTGGACAAAGCGGTGAGAAGCCGGGCCCACCCAAGGAACCACCCGGACAGGCTAAAGAGAATACCGGTCCGCCCAGTGGTCCACCGGGTCAATCCAAGGATAAAAAAGGAACACCTGCCGAAAAACCCAGCAACAAGCCAAACAATAGTGGAAATAAGCCAAATGGATAAAAATATAAAATGGGTGCAATAAAACCCCTTTTTTCTGCGTTATAGTAGTATAAGGGGTTTTAAATTGTGTTTTTTCAAATAGTACTTCGAAGCGACGTTATAAAGGAGGGGAAATAGTGACAGATAAAAAATGGAGACAGTCCACCCTGATTATCAGTGGACTTACGGTGATAGCTATATTGTTCATCGTTATTCTGTGGGGAACTCCTGTAACAGCATAGAAAGTACTGTGCAAATGCGAGACCTTCACTCGTAAGCATTAGGCTATATTATTAAAGAGCGCCGACAGTTAGCCACCCTGGCTGTGCGGTGCTCTTTAATTTGTCGTAGGAGAGGACAATGTTGACAAGTTATCATTTTAGCTGTTGGTTTCCGCTACTGTTATAAATGCAGTGGCTCAAAATTGCAGTATGCTGAATGAGGGGTTGGTTTTATAGCGATGGACGGCTATAATAGACAGATTTTTGTTCTGTAACAGATAGCGAAAACGCAAAATAGGTTAAAATCGAGGGCCCAGAATTAGGTCCCTCGATTTTTTTGGTCATAGCACCAATTGATTCAGAAAAGTTTACGGAAACGCAGGTATCTTAATGGGTAGCTATATGGTAAAATTATCAATAGTTGTCAAAAATCAACAAATGAAAATTAATGGAGTGTTTCAAATAGAATGGGAATCATGAGAAAAGGCTTAAGAGGTGATGTGGAAGACCGGGGTAGCCATTATCGCTGGCTAATGGTTTTTGCTGGTTTTTTGTCCATGGTCTTTTATTATGGCATAGTAATAAATTGTCAAGGTCAGTTAATTGAGCCGATTGCAGAAGAACAAGGTTATAATCGTATCATTATGTCTTCTATTTTTGCATTAATCAATGGGGGTATGGTGATTTCTTCCCCTCTCCTTGCCCGCATATCCAATCGGTTTGGACCAGAAAAAACCTTGGTAGCCTGTTCTCTGGTGATATCCATGGCCATGATCGGGTTTTCTTTTTCCCGGAGTTTGCCTTTTTATTATGTAAGCGCACTTCTCATTGGTATGGCTTTTGTGGGAGTGACTACATTGCTCCTTCCTATACTGGTTAACATGTGGTTTGATGCCAACAACCGAGGATTTGCACTGAGCTTAGCTTTTATGGGTAGTGGTATAGGAGGCCTATTGCTGAATCCGGCGTTTGCCACACTGGTAAAAGGGTTGAATTGGCGATGGGCATATAGCCTGTCGGGTGGTTTTTTTCTCCTGCTATTTACCCCGTTCCTGTTTATAGTTATCTATTATCTTCCTCGGAAGAGGGGCTATCTGCCTTCATTGACAGACCTGGAGGATTTTACCCCTGGGGGAAGAAGTAACCTTGACAGAGGTACGCTGGACTACCGCATGGTAATCGGCAGTGTTTGTGTTGCCGCCTTCCTGATTGGGGGGACAGGATCATCGGTACTATTACACGGAACAAGCCATTTAGTGACTTTAGGGCTAACACCGGGAGAAGCATCGATGGTAATTGGTCTATTCCTGGGGGTTTTGGCGTTTTCCAAGCTTTTGGTGGGAAGGTCCTGCGACAAACTCGGCTGTAAAAAAACCCTCATCATATTTTTAGGGTTGGCTTCGGCAGGAACCCTTTCACTTTTCTTGTGTTCATTTACCGTTTTGGGGTGCATTTTATTTATTGGGTTTTTTGGCCTAGGAGGAGCTGCAATGACCGTTTGTCCTCCCCTGGTAGTTCGGGAAATCTTTTCACACCACCGATATTCTCAGGAACTGGGGAAAGTAATGGCAGCCATTGGCCTTGGGAACATGGGTATTCCGCTCATCGGAGGGATGATTTATGATTATACAGGGAGTTACAATGGTTTCTGGATTTTCGATTCTGTCTTTTTGTTAGTAGCTATCGCATTGTTTGTATATGGGTTTCACAGAGCCAATAGAAGCAGGTAGGTGAAGAAGAATATAGGTGGGGGTAATAGGGGGGTTATATTATTATGGAACAAGAACAACGCGTATTTCGGTTGGGGCCTATCCGGCCTCCTAGCGAAGCAAATAGCCTGCTGCTACAGGTTACCAGTGGTTGTACTTGGAACAAATGTAAGTTTTGCCAGCTTTACAAGAGCCGTCCGTTTCGAGCCTTTTCGGTGGAAAGTATCAAAGAAGATATCGATACAATGGCATATTATGCGGAAATAGCCGGTCGATATTTAGTAAAAGGAATGTCATTTCGTAGTTATGATGGCTTTGAAGAATGCAAAACTATGACCCACCAGGAATTGAATTGCTTTTACCTAATATATAATTGGTTGAGCCATGGAGGAGTAAATGTGTTCTTGCAAGATGGTAACTCCTTGGCCTTGAAGCCGGAACGATTAGAAGAGGTGCTGCTGTATCTAAAGAAGACTTTCCCGCAAGTGAAAAGAGTGACCTCTTATGCCAGGGCGGAGACATTGCATCGAATCACGGAAGAACAGTATTTATCTCTAAAGAATGCGGGACTGGATCGAATTCATTCGGGCTATGAAAGTGGTTCTGATTCCGTGTTGGAATGGATTAACAAGGGGGTTACCAGTAGGCAACAAATCGAAGCAGGCCAGAAAGTCAAGGTGGCCGGGATTCAATTATCCCTTTATTTTATGCCCGGCATAGGAGGCAAAGAACTGTCTATGGAAAATGCCATGGAGACAGCCAAAGTAATCCGTCAAATCAATCCGGATTTTGTTCGTATTCGAACCGCGGTAATAACAAGAGGGTCGGAGCTCTGGGAAGAGTACTTAAAAGGTCAATTTACTCTTTGCGGCGATGATGATAAGATAAAAGAGCTACGGAGTATTGTTGATCATACACGGGAGTGTTCCGGAGAACTGGTTTGTGGTGACCATATTCTAAATCTGTTGCCACAGGTCAACGGTATATTGAATGCGGATGGTGACCGGATGAAAGACTTAATGGACGAGTATCTTAATATGGACGCAATTCAACGTAGAATATATCAGTATCTCCGAAGGATGGGTAGAGTCTCTTGTCCCAAAGACATGAGCCTTATTTCACCAAAGGAAATAGGTGCAGCCAGAGAATTATGCAATAGCTTCCATACTCAGGAGGTGTGGGATGAACAAGTCAATCAGTGGATGAATCGCTTTATTTAGGACGGAAGAAGGGAGAAATCGCAATGGGAAAAATCAAACTGAATGAGCAGGCGCCGGATTTTACTTTAATAGACACAGAGGGTAAAGAATTTCGGTTGTCCGAGTGGAAGAGCAAAAAGTGGGTCTATTTGGTTCTTAACAGAGGATTTGCTTGACCCTATACGAAAAAGCATCTGGTGCAGTTGCATCAGGACAAGGAAAAATTTGGAGAAAAAGATACCATTATTGTAAACGTAGGACCTGAAGATAGAAAGACATTTGAAGAAGTCTGGACAAAAAACGGTTTCTCTTTTTACGGCTTAGGAGATGAGAAAAAGGAAGTGCTTAAGGGATATGGACAAGACGTCAAGGCTTTAAAATTAGGTCGAATGCCGGCACAAATGATAATAGATAAAGAAGGCATTCTTCGATATATTCATTATGGGACATCTATGCAGGATATCCCCGAGAATCATGAGATTTTGGATTTATTGGAGAATCTTATGACATAGTACAGGAGGCAGTGATATGAAGGTAGTGGCATTTAATGGTAGCCCCAATCGGGAAGGCAATACATTCCGAGCATTGAGAACAGTGGCAGATGAGTTGGAAAAAGAAGGTATTGAGGTAGAAATTTGCCATATAGGGCACGAAGCAATACGTGGATGCCAGGCTTGTAGGGGATGTGTGAAAAACAAGAACCAGAGGTGTATTCATGAGGATGGGGTAAACGAGTGGATTCAAAAAATGATGGATGCAGATGGAATTTTGTTCGGGGCCCCGGTGCATTATTCGGATATTGGAGGCACCATGAAGTCCTTTCTCGACCGAGCGTTTTTTGTTTCCAGCGCCAATGGAAATCTGTTTCGTCATAAGGTGGGCGCGGGAGTTGTGGCCGCCCGAAGAGCCGGGGGTGTTTTCGCCATGGATCAATTAAACCATTATATTACATATTCAGAAATGGTAGTGCCCACTGCCAACTACTGGAATGTGGCATACGGTTTAAAAAAAGGGGATGCGAGCCTGGATTTAGAGGGCATGCAAATCATGAGGACACTGGGTAAAAATATGGCATGGGTCATGAAGCTGGTGGAGAATGGAGAGGGTGTTATTGAAAAGCCAACACCGGAAGATAAGGTCTATTTTAACATGGTACGATAGGGAGAATTTATGAAAACACTTATACTAGATGGTTCATTGCCAGGGGATGAGACGGGTTCTCATATCAGAGAGTTGGTGATCCAGGAACTTAAGAGTCAGTCGGTTGAAGTCGAAGTGATGAAGCTCCATGAGAAAACCATTCATACTTGTAGAGGCTTGTTCTTCTGTTGGACGAGAAGCACGGGAATTTGCGATATTGATGATGACAATCGATTGATAGCAGAAGCCATGGCGCATTGCGGCCACTTGATCATTTTAAGCCCTGTTCGATTCGGTAGCTATTCTCCATTGGTAAAAACCATGTTAGACCACTTTATTCAGAACACTTCCCCGTATTTTATGAAGCTTCATGGAGAAACGCATCATAGAAAAAGGTACCAACGATACCCGGATTTAACGGTAATCGGTTGGCTGCCGCAAGAAGACCAAAGAGAAGAAGCTATATTTCGCCAGCTTGTCAGGAGAAATGGGATCAATTTTCATTCGAAACGAACCCAGTGTCTCATATGCCGCGAAAATGAATCCAAGGACGAGTGGGAAAGAAGTATTAAAAAACTGGCGCCAGAATATGGGGACTTTGTGCTAAATGATGAAAAGCTAGATTTAAGCAGGGGTCCGATTCCATCCATTACGGATGGAAATATAAGGAAGGCGGCTCTTTTGGTAGGCAGCCCTCGAGGGGGGATAAGCACCTCCTACCGATTGGGAGAATACTATATGGGTCGATTGAGTGAAAGAAATATAGAGACAGAGGTTTTCCATATTTATCGAATTTCGAGAAAGACTCCGGAGTGGTTGAAAATGTTGGAGAGCCTATCACAGAAAGATATTGTCCTTTGGTCTTTCCCCTTGTATATTGATACCTTCCCGGCAAAAATGATGGCTTTTATGGAGGAATGGGCTGATGTACTTAAGAAAACGGAAACCAAACCTAAGTTGGCCGCTATGGTGAATTGTGGCTTCCCGGAAAAAATACATTGCGTCAATGTATTGGAATCATGTTCCTTGTTCGCAGAGAAACTGGAGCTGCCATTCTTAGGTGGACTTATCCTTCCGGGAGGGAGAGGGATTGGGAAAAAACCAATTCAAAAGGAGGACTCAAATACTAAAGTCATCTGCAAGGGATTGGATCTGGCGGCAGAGGAAACATTAAAAGGAAAAGTTTTCTCCATACAAACGAAAAACATACTGAGTAAGCCGGCGATGCCCCCCCTCTTATACCGATTTGGCGGTAATATAATGTGGAAAAACCTAGCGAAAAAACATGGTCAAGAAAACTCCATGAATAGCATGCCGTACCAAATCGAGGATAAATAAACTTGTCATAAATCATAGGAAAATTATAAGGAAAGGCCTTTACTTATTCCTGTGGATGGGGTAGTATGAGGTAGAGAGAGTTTCTGACAAATGCCCAGAACAAAGTAGCAATCGTATCCTTAATAGGAAGGAAGGCTTTGTTGTGGTAGCGCAATATGATGGGAAAATAGATAAACGACTCCTGGGAGAAAGGATGATTCCTTTTGAAAGGAGTTTTTTTATCTAAGTTTCCACCAATGTTACGTAGACAACATCAGCCACCATCCGGGAAAAGGAGGAATGGTGGGCATGAGAGTTATGATTATGGATGGATCCGACCCTAGGGATCCTATGGCAAACAGTGTAGGCAAGAAGCTGATGGATACTCTTCGTCAGAGGGGAGACGATGTGATGTACTTTAAGTTAAATGATTTAAAAGCTCCCAATGAAGGAGAACGATTGGGTGACATATTTTCTTTGGTAAAAGCACCCAGAGCATTTGAAATGAATCGATGTAGAAGAATGTTGGCAGAAGAGCTGGAATGCTGCGATCGGCTGATATTGATGACACCTCTAGAATATGAAGGCTATTCTTGTGCTCTTCGCATTAGTCAAGATCAACGACTTCAGTGCTTAACGCAATATTTTGACCGCATCAATCAAAAATCTTTGGGGGAAAGAAGTAGGCAAAAGGAAATGAATCTTACGGTTTTGGGATGGATTGATGCACCGGAACCTAAAAAAGAGGCTTGCCATAGATTAACGATCTCTAGAAACATGCTAAGGTTAAAAGCTTCGGAAAACAATTGCAGTGTGTTTTACAGCAATCAAAGTGCAGAAAAAATAGAAAAAAAGGTGAAAGAGGTATTACAAGAAACAGAAGTGCTGCTGTTGAATTAGCAACGGTGCCATTTTACATTAATTGAGATGAAAGCATGATGAAGAAGTATTGGGTCATTCTAACCAATGCTTCTTCTTGTTTATGAAGACGTGTACTTCGTGTCTAAAGAAATGGTTCTTCCGGGCCACAGAAATGGTATAATTGGGACAGAGTTTAGTAATAATGTTACGGCCTAAAGGAATCAGACCGATTTGTGGGGGAAAGGGATCAATAGTGGAAAAAGAGGAATCGTATAGACCTTTAAAAATACTACTTGCCACAGAATGGTATTATCCATTGGTTAATGGAGTGGTCATCTCGGTGGAAAATTTAAGCCGTTCTTTACAAGAAAGGGGGCATGATGTAAGAATCATGACTCTTTCCCCGCGTTTTTTTCCATTGAAGAGGGACAATGTTTATTATATTGGATCTATTAAAGCAGAACGTCTATATCCTGGAGGGCGGGCCTCTTTTCCTGCATATTTTCCACACTACGAAGAACTGACAGTGTGGGCACCCGACGTGGTTCACACTCATGCCGAATTTACCACTTTCTTCCTAGCCAGGAGACTTGCCGCCACTCACAATATACCAAGAGTGCACACGTATCATACCATGTATGAAGACTATACCCACTATTTTACGTCACGTCGTGAAATGGGGAAGAAAACCATAGAATTCCTTTCGAGGAGATTGCTTCAAGATTTGGATAGAGTGATTGCACCCACAGAAAAAGTAGAAAAACTCCTTTTGGGTTATGGAATTACCACGCCCATTGAGGTGGTGCCAACCGGTATCGATTTAAAACGATTCACACCTGATCCGGATGAGAATAAGATAGAGGAGATTCGAAAAAAGTGGGGAATTGCCCAGAACAATAAGGTTTTGCTTTATGTTGGAAGAATGGCAAAAGAGAAAAAATTAGATGAATTGATCGACTATTTTTCTAGGGCAAAGGAAGAAAATTGGCGGTTACTTATGGTGGGAGACGGACCCTATCGCAAGGAGCTAATGGAACTTGTGGAAAGGAAGAAACTGAACCATTGGATTATATTTACCGGCATGATTCCACCAGAAGATGTTGCTCCTTATTACCATGTCGGGCATGTGTTCGTGAATAGTTCTACCAGTGAAACACAAGGCCTTACATATATTGAGGCATTAGCGGCAGGGTTGCCCTGCGTATGTCGAAGAGACCCTCTTCTGTCCGAGTGGGTGGTAGATGGTGTAACAGGATATGGTTATGAAGATTTCCAGGGGTTTGCTCAGGGGCTACGTTTGGTTTTTCAGTCCGAGGAGTATCGAAAAAAACTTTCTTTTCATGCAAAGAGTATTTCAGACAAGTATTCAATAGAGTCTTTTGGGGAAAAAATGGAGCGGATTTATAGAGATGTCATCACAGAGCATCTGTTGAATCGGGAGAAGCCGGAAAGATTTCAGGTGCCAATGTATTGGAAGATTCCGTCTCTGCCGGGGTTTGTTAAATTCAGAAATGAAGACACCGTCAACCATAAGGGAAAAACAAAGTAATGACACGTTGAAAGTATATTATTTTTCTTTACCCGGCTTATGCCCCAATTCCAGACTGTCCGAAAGGTGTATACTTTGGGAGGCATGCTGTGCCAAGAAACCGGATAGGGTGGAATAAACCAATGGCAAACCAAGTTCAAAATCTCCGAATCCTTTCGCTTTTTTGGCCGTTTCTTCTGCCAGCTTCATAATAGATGGGGAAAGTTCAATATAGTTGTTATAAAGCTGATAGAGGGGCTGAGTGTTGCCCTGTTCTGCTTTAAGAGAAATGGGTCCCAGTAAGTCTTTGATTTTTGGGAGAGGCAGTGTGGTTTTTAAAACTTGTAACAGGAGTAAAAGCATCAAGTGCTCTCGGGAGTACTTTTTTTTGATGGAAGGGTATATGATTCGATCTTTCGTGTAGTTATTAATCATGGTCTTGGTAAGAGGCTTTTCCGGATAGTATCGCTCCATATAGGTTATTACCTGATCCATATAAAAACCGATATCCGGTATTTCCTGGGCGGTGGGCAAGGGGATTGCATATTGATTCATCACAAATCCTTTCTATGGCTTGCCAACAGTAGGCATGAGTTTGATGGTGACAATTTTAGAATAGATGTCATTACAACCATAATAATACGAAAAATACTCAAATTCAATATTGAAATATAAATATAATGTGTTACTATATGAATATAATACAATATAGTAACAATAACTATGTATAAAGAGGAGGCTCTATGACTCGTAAACTAAGAGAACCCATCAATGCCATCACACATCTATCCGGAGCTGTTTTCTTCTTCTTGGGCACGATTGTAATGTTGGCTTACCAATTGACCCATGGAGCTTCTGCTATCAAGGTGTCAGGAGCTGTTGTATTTGGGATTAGCTTGGTATTATTATATTTGGCTAGTGGGATTTATCATAGCTACAATGGGAAAGAACAAGTCATCAAAGTTCTGAAGAAGTTAGACCACAGTATGATTTATGTACTAATCGCCGGAAGCTATACGCCCATGTGTCTCCAAGTATTGGATGGAAATCGAAGGGTTGTTATTTTGGCCATTATCTGGGGAATTGTAATCCTCGGGGTGGTTACGAAGGTATTGGTACAAGGGATACCAAGACCCGTGTACACACTATTCTATTTGATGATGGGATGGATGGTGGTGTTCTTCATTCGAGATGTATATTTAGGCATTCCTTCCGGCGGATTTTTTTTGCTGGCCTTAGGGGGCGTACTTTATACTATTGGCGGGGTTATATATATGATCAAAAAGCCCAATATAGGAAAGCAATTTGGGTTCCATGAATTGTTTCATGTATTTATACTAGCAGGTAGTTTTAGCCACTACATGATGACTTTCCTCTATCTCAGCTGAGAGGCGTCGGGTTCGCCACATTTTTGTTTTATTTCATAGTTTGTGAGGAGCATGGCTCCTCTTTTCTTGTGGGCAAGAAGGGAATCCCTTCAAAAACCTTGACAGAATGAGAAAACCCGTCAAAATAGTAAGAAAGATGGTGAAATGGATAAGAAGGAGGGACTCATGACCATATATGATTTCACGGTATTGGATAGTCAGCATAAAGAAGTGCCAATGAGTCAATATAAGGGGAAAGTATTACTTATCGTCAATACAGACCGGGGATGTGGATTTGCCCCTCAATATGAAGAGCTAGAAGAGCTTTATGAAAAGTATCATCATATGGGTTTGGAGGTATTAGATTTTCCATGCAACCAGTTTTTGAATGAAGATTTGGGAACTCCGGAAGAAAACGCCAACATTGTGAAGGAAAAGTATGGCACTACTTTCTCCACCTTTGCCCAGGTGGAGGTGAATGGGAGGGAAGCACATCCTTTGTATGAGTTTTTAAGAGACAATTCCCCAGAGGGACCGGTGCCCAGGCTAAAATGGAATTTCAACAAATTTTTAGTCAGCAGGAATGGAATGGTTCTCGGGCGATTTGCAGCGGCAGTGCACCCAAGGGATTTAGAGACGGAATTACAGAAAACATTAAATTCTGAGGAGGTATAAACGGGATGGCCTTCTTTTTCTTCATGGCTGCCCTGTTTTTGTTTTTGGGATTGGCAGTACATGTTTTCAAATGGTACTTTTTAATATCTGGATACAACACCATGTCCCGAGAAAAGAAGGAGAAGGTGGACATCAAGGGGATGGCTCGTATGATCGGTTTTTATTCCTATTTCAATAGTGGAATATTTTTCCTGATGGGTTGGATGAATTTATTGGGAATCAATGGTGGAATGCTGATATCCATTATAGTGGTTCTAGCAAGCACCGGCTACATGGTAGTAAAAAGTCAGCGGTATGATGGCAATCTATTTGATGAGATGGGCAACTTAAAAAAAGAGTCTAGAAAAAAGTACTGGCTTCCTATTGTCATCCTTATTATTACTTTGGGTTCCGCGGGAGCTTTAATGGTTGTATCCTGGCAAGACCCGAAGGTGACATTGACTAACGAAGGAATGGAAATCCATGGAATTTACGGTTCTTTTTACTTGTGGGAGGAAGTCTCCAACGTAAAAGAATTAAGCAAAGTGCCAACCATTACCGTTCGAACCAATGGAGCGGATTTTGGAGATAAGAAAAGAGGGAAGTTTCGTACTGCGGAGTATGGAGCAGTCAAGTTGTTCATTGTAGGAGACGAGCCCCCTTTTATCTATTTTGAGACACGAAACGAAAAAGTGATTTTTCAAATGAGTACTTCTTCAGAAACGATGCAAGTGTTAGAGAGGATTAGAGAGAAATCTCGTTAACAAGGACTTTATTCAGTAGCGGAGCCCTGCCATCTTGTTGGTTAGCAATAGATAATTAGGGGTATCTATGCTATGATAAGTTCATTAATTCTTGAATTCTTGAGAAGGGAAAGGTAGTGTGATGAAGGATATCCCTTACCGAAAACAACGAATCATTGAAGCTGCAATCGAGGTCCTGAAAGAAAACCCGGTTGAAAGAGCGACAGTTCGGAAAATTGCAAAACAAGCGGGATTAACCACGGGGGCCATATATCATCATTATAAAAATAAAGATGAACTGCTCTTTGATGTAATCACTCGTTCACTTCAATTTTCACATCATTTAACGGATGCCACAAAAAACCAAGAGCGAAAGACTGGTGAAGAGCTACTTCAGGAAATCATACGAGAGGTGGAAAAGAGATTCTCTAAGGTGGAAGAGCAGCGTCTATTTTTGATATTGTTAAATGATGCCATCGCTCAAGAAACTGCGATTAGAGATAAGTATGCTGAAAATTACCGGGAGATTATTGCGAATGCTTATCAACTATTGGGAGAATCCTTGGGGATATATAATTCGGAAAAGGGTCGAGCCGTGGCCAGTATTTTGATAGCGGCTCTGGACGGTATGGCCATTCAACAGTCCTTGGACGTACTGCCGGAAGAGCGAGATGAGATGGTGGAAACCTTTGTGGATTTCTTTTTGAGAAGTATTCCGGCTTATTTGAATTCCAAATAAGTAGGCACTGATAATTTGTAGAAGAAGAGCATGAAAGGGGAAGGTTATAATATGGGATTATTGAACAAGGATGGGAAAAAACTGCTACAACCCATTTGTGATGTGGATTTAGAAAAATATTCCGGTACCTGGTTTGAAATTGCCCGATATTCTCATTCCTTTGAGAAAGGGATGGAGCAAGTCACTGCTACATATAAGAAAAAGCGAAATGGGAAAATCCGGGTTATTAACAGTGGTGTGAAAAACGGTGTTTTTAAAAAAGCGAAAGCAACAGCTTGGGTCCCGGACCCAGAGTGCACCGGGAGACTTCTTGTGCGCTTCTTTTTCCCGTTTAAAAGCGAGTACAATATTGTGAGGTTAGATCGGGAATACTATCAGTATGCCGTGGTAACCGGGAAGAGCAAGAAATATCTTTGGATTCTCAGCAGAACACCGCAGATGGAGCCATCCCTCTATGAACAGCTAGTGGAAGAGGCAGTAGGGATGGGATTCCGCAGGAGAAAAATCGAAAGGGTTCATCAAAGCGAACAGAGGTAGTTTGTGTCATGGAAGACCGAGAGAATCGTGAAAACCACTCCCATAGTCACAATCATGAACACCATCATATGGGAGGCAACAATCTACGCGTTGCCTTCTTTTTGAATGCGTCGTTTACGATTATAGAATTGGTAGGTGGAATTCTTACCAATAGCATGGCTATTATGTCGGATGCCTTACATGACTTGGGAGACTCTCTCTCGTTGGGTGTTGCCTGGTATTTGGAGAAGGTTTCGAAAAAGGGCCCAGATCATAAGTTTTCTTACGGCTACGGACGCTTTTCTTTACTGGGAGCACTGCTTACCAGCATGGTATTAATGGTGGGTGCAGTAATAATATTGATGAATGCGATCCCTCGGATATTGGCGCCACAACCGGTTCATCCGGAAGGGATGCTGGGATTTGCCGTATTGGGGATTGTTGTAAATGGAGTGGCGGTATTACGTTTGCGCAAAAGTCATTCCTTCAACGAAAAAATGGCAGCATGGCATCTTTTAGAGGATGTTCTAGGGTGGGTTGCCGTATTGATGGTCAGTATTGTGCTTCTTTTTTACGATCTCCCTATATTGGACCCAATCCTATCGTTGGCCATTACATTTTATGTTTTATTTAATGTTGGGAAGAATTTGAAGAAAATTTTCCGTGTTCTTTTGCAAGGGGTCCCCACACATCTATCGGTGGCGGATTTGGAAAATGAACTGGCAGACATTGAGGGTGTGGCACGAGTGTACCACACACATATTTGGTCCTTGGAAGGAAGCCGTAACCTCTTAAGCACACATCTAGTGGTAGATGAGAATGTTTCCAGAGAGCAGGTTATGCAAATCAAAGAAGAGGCTGTGAAGAGAATGGAGCACCATGGAATTGACCACGTAACATTACAGATTGATTATCCGGAAGAGAACAATGAATATTGCAGTTACTAACAGATAGCATGTTTTATGGCATGAAATAGAGGAATGGGATTGAATTGGAAGTAAAACAGTTTCAAAAAGACTTAATGAATTGGTACGAAAAGGAGGCGAGAGATCTTCCCTGGCGAAGAGAACCGTCTCCTTATGGCATATGGGTATCCGAGATGATGCTTCAGCAGACACGGGTAGAAACGGTGATTCCCTACTATAATCGGTTCATGGAGGCCTTCCCCGATGTATTCGCTTTGGCGCTGGGAGAAGAGGAGCAGTTGCTTAAGCTCTGGCAGGGTTTGGGCTATTATGCCAGGGCACGAAATCTAAAAAAAGGTGCCGAGATGGTGGTAAAAAACTACCATGGGAAAATACCGGAAAATAGAGAAGAGCTGATGAAGATTCCCGGAATTGGTCCCTATATTTCATCAGCCATCGCTTCCATGGCCTTTCAGAAGCCAGTGGCATCATTGGATGGTAATCTCTACCGTGTTTTGGCCAGAATATACCTATGGGAAGAAGAAATTAATAGTGTTCATTCAAAAAGAGCTTTGGCCCAATTGGCAGAGAATCTCTTGTGCCAGGATAAGCCGGGAGATTTTAACCAAGCAATGATGGATTTGGGAGCTACAATTTGCATTCCCAATGGTGCTCCGATGTGTGGCCGATGCCCTGTCAATGAACATTGCAAGGCATATAGCGAAGGGAAAACAGACTCTATACCGGTAAAGACAACGAAGAAACCTCGAAAAATCCTGAATAAAACCGTATTTCTAGTGCGATATCTAAACTATGTGGTGCTGCGGAAACGGCCCAATTCAGGACTTCTGGCGGGTCTCTGGGAGTTTCCCAATGTGGATGGAAATCTTTCCTGGGAGCAAGCCCAAAAATTTCTTCGGATAGGCGGCATTATATCGGGTGACTTTCATGAAATTGGGGATTCTAAACATGTTTTTACCCATCTGGAATGGAAGATGAAAGGGTATGAAATCGTGATAAATGATAGAATTCCTTTTACTGGGATAGAACCATACAATCATTGGCAATGGGTGGAATTGGAAGTACTTCACCAGGAATATTCCATCCCATCGGCTTTCCGCGATTATGTGAAGCGGCTTTAGGGTACATATGAAAGATAGGGGTCGGTTCGATGAAATGAAGGGGGAGCCATGAAAGAAATGAAAACCATATGGATCCTTGTTATAATACTCATACTAATTTTGTTAGTATTTGGGATATCTTGGATTTTGGAGAGGGATAGAACAACGGAGAAGGGGGAGAGCCAAAGCATGAAAATCAAACCGAATTACGAAAATAGCAAATATGGAGAGATATATTTGGCGGGGGGCTGCTTCTGGGGTACTCAAGCCTATCTAGACCGAATTATGGGTATTCTATACACAGATGTAGGTTATGCCAATGGAGAAACAGAGCAGACAGACTATTATTCAATTGGGAAAACGGGCCATGCGGAGACGGTGTATGTGGTGTATGACCCGGCAAAAATAACCATAGAGGAGTTGTTAGGGTATTATTTTGGCATTATCGATCCTACCAGCTTGAATCAACAGGGGAACGATATAGGGACTCAATATCGAACAGGTATTTACTACGTTAACGAAAACGATAAGGCTTTGATAGAGAAGGTGTTGTCAACAGAGCAACAGAAATGGGAGGCTCCTTTGGTGGTAGAAGTCCAGCCATTAAGGAACTATGTGTTGGCAGAGGACTATCATCAGGACTATTTGGACAAAAATCCAAACGGCTATTGTCATGTGAATTTAACCGATATTCCCAGAGAAAAACCCCAGATAAATCCCCGAGACTATTCGAAACCACCCGTAGAGGAATTAAAGAATAAGTTAACAGAGAGTCAATTTCTGATTACACAAGATGAGGGGACAGAGCCGGCTTTTGATAACCCCTACTGGGATAATAAGGAAAAAGGTCTTTATGTGGACATTGTTACAGGAGAGCCATTATTCTCATCGGAGGACAAATACGATTCGGGCACAGGGTGGCCATCTTTTGTGAAACCCATCCAATGGGATGTGGTAACTTACCGAAAGGATCAAAGTATGGGCATGGTCCGAATAGAGGTTCGAAGTAGAGTGGGAGATTCTCATTTGGGGCACTTGTTCTATGATGGGCCAAAAGAAGAAGGGGGTCTTCGGTACTGTATGAACAGTGGCGCTCTTCGTTTTATCCCTTTCGATGAGATGGAAGCCATGGGGTATGGGTCATTTTTGCCATATTTCCAATAATAGGAAATGGAAGCTTTTATTTGAATATAGTAACTATTGACATTTTGAGTATTTAGACCTACTATTATATAGTAACGGTTATAAACAAAGAGATGGAAGGGGAATACTATGCTAGATTCTTACGATCGAATACGAGAGCAGCTTATGGACCACGATGTGAAGCCCTCTTATAATCGAATTAAAATTTTAGAGTATTTAATGAAGAATCAAAATCATCCCACGGCGGATGACATTTATGTGCAGTTAAAACAGGAACTGCCTACTCTGTCGAAGGCAACGGTATATAACTCCATTAATGCATTTACCACTGCGGGTTTGGTAAAAGTGCTTAATATGGAGGGAAATGAAGCGAGATATGATCATATTACCTCCACTCATGGCCACTTTCACTGTGACCAATGTGGTGCCTATTATGACTTTAAGATTTCGGTAGAGAATCTCCGTTCCGATGATTTGGCGGGATTTGCCATTAAAGAAACTGACGTTTACCTTCGAGGCATATGCAAAAAATGCCTGGGAGGAAGTAAATAAAGAACAATAACAAGGAGGATTCGTAATGAAAAAGTATGTATGCAATCTATGTGGGTATGTTTATGACGAAGCAGCAGGTGATCCGGATAATGGTGTAGCTGCCGGAACCAAATGGGAAGATGTTCCGGAAGACTGGGTTTGTCCTCTTTGCGGAGCTCCAAAGGAAGAGTTTTCAGAAGAATAAAAGTTGGTTCAATATTGCTATATTAGGGAGGAAATAGAGAATGAGTGACAAGACATTAGAGAATTTGATGGCAGCTTTTGCGGGAGAATCCCAAGCGAATCGTAAATATTTGGCCTATGCCAAAAAAGCAGAGGCGGAAGGGAAATACAATGCCGCAAAACTGTTTCGAGCCGCAGCCGATGCCGAGACTCTTCACGCATTGAAGGAATTCGATGTGGCTGGGAAGGTAAAATCCACCAAAGAGAATTTAATGGACGGTATCGCGGGGGAAACCTATGAATATCAAGAGATGTATCCTCCCTTTATCGAACAGGCAGAAAAGGATGGGAATAAAGCAGCGGCTACGGTGTTCACCCATGCCATGAAGGCAGAGCAGATACATGCCCGGTTATACCAGGAGGCATTGGATTGCTTAGATGACGCAGAAGAAAAGCACTATTATCTATGCCCGGTCTGTGGAAACATAGAGACCGCACCAACGGATAAGTGTAGCATTTGCGGAGTTTCCGGAGCCAAATTTATAGAGTATTAGGATGATTGGTAACCCCCAAAACGGGGGTTACTTTTTTTCAAAAGAGAATAAATTAGATATTAATTTTCAGAATTGTGGTATAATTTGAAAGTAGAGATGAAAGGAGAAATAGATGCATATCCATCTTTCCGAAGCTTTCAAAAAATATTTAGAAGAGCATAATGTGGATTCCCTGGTTGTGGGAACACATACCCCTTTGGGAGGTTTTCGTGGGGAAAGCACCATCGATATACAGCTGGGGGACCCTGTGGAGCATGAGGAGGAATATAGTATTTTTTGTGCGGAAGGAATCACTTTTTATATTACAAAAAAGATTAAAATTCAATCCGAAATCTCTTTTGATTGTACTGTGTCAGCAGGGAAGGATGTATTTGAGATGGTAGGATATGAAATTATCCCGTCCTAGAAGCGGGGACTATGGAGAACCAGAGCCGAAGGGCTCATTTTTTTTTGGCATATTAATTATTGACATATGACAGAAACGGGGTATACTATAGTTGCAGGTGACATATGCCATAAACAATAAAAATGCCCCAATTGTGGGACGCTAATGATAAGAGTATAATTTAGAAGATGAAAAAGGAGTGGTAAATATGCCAGGAAGAGATGGAACAGGACCATTTGGTCAAGGTTCAATGACCGGAAGAGGTCTGGGGAGTTGTACAGGAGTAAATGCCCCGTATAGTGGAGCCGTAAGAGGTAGGTTTTAGGGCGAAACGCAGTGGGTGGTTTTGGACTTGGGCTGGGATTACGGTGTGGAAGAGGCTATCGAGGATATTATGGTGTGGCAAGTGCTCCCGTAGATCCTAGATCAACGAAAGAAATATTGGATCAAGAAAAAGGTTTTTTGAAAAGCCGTTTAGAAGCGATTGAGAGCCAGTTAGCGCAATGGAAAGATGAGTAAATCATACACTATAGTTGTGTTTTGATAAGGGCATTTCGTGGTTGATTTCGAAATGCCTTTTTGGTGTATAATAAATCATACGGCCATTGGCCGGCTTGGAATATGGCCATAGAATGACCATTGGGAGAAAATATGAAAAAAGAAAAATTTGAAATAGAAGGGATGACTTGTGCCGCTTGTTCCAGTAGAATTCAGCGAGTGGTATCCCAAATGGAGGGAGTGGAGGAAGCAACGGTAAATCTGGCCACGGAGGTAGCCAGTGTTGTTTTTGATGAGAAAATCACCGATTCGAAGGATATTATAGTTCGCATTGAAAAACTGGGGTATGGGGCTAAGTTATTTCTAGAAGATGCTTCCGTAGATGAAGACCAGCAGAAAAAAGATAAAGAAATTCGAGTATTATGGAGAAAATTTTTGGTCTCCGCATTATTCGCAGTACCTTTACTCTATATTGCGATGATACCCATGCTTTTTCAAGATACGGTTTTCATTCCATTCTTTATAGATCCCAGAATGGAGCCCGTTGGTTATGGTGTGTTGCAGTTACTTTTAACACTGCCAATCCTTGGTGCCGGATATCGATTTTATTGGGTGGGAACGAGAGCCCTATTGCAGAGAAGTCCTAATATGGACTCTCTGGTGGCCATGGGCACAGCGGCAGCTGTGGTTTACAGTTTGTACACGTTATTCACCATCGACAGCGGCCATGGACACGAAGCGCACTATTATTTTGAAACGGCGGGAGTAATCATCACCCTGGTTCTTTTGGGGAAGTATCTGGAAGCTCGTTCCAAAGGAAGGACCTCGGAAGCATTAAAAAAACTAATGAATCTGTCCCCGAAGACAGCTACCGTATACGTAGCGGGAGAAGTGCGAGAGATACCAATCGAAGATATCCAGGTAGGAGATGAGATTCTAGTACGGCCGGGGGAAAAGGTTCCGGTAGATGGGGAGGTAGTTTTTGGCACCAGTTCTGTGGATGAGTCCATGTTAACAGGGGAAAGCATACCTGTAATGAAAAACATCGGGGACAATGTTTTTGGTGCCACCATCAATAAGAATGGAACATTTCGGTTCCGGGCCACCAAGGTGGGTAAAGAAACTGCATTAGCTCAGATAATAAAACTGGTGCAGGAAGCCCAGGGCTCGAAAGCCCCCATCGCCAGAATGGCAGATGTGGTAGCGGGCATATTCGTGCCCATAGTACTGGGTATTGCATTAATATCGGGGACATTGTGGTATCTATCGGGAAAATCCTTAGAGTTTAGTCTGACTATCTTTATTGCGGTGCTGGTAATCGCCTGCCCATGTGCCCTGGGTTTGGCCACCCCTACGGCCATCATGGTGGGTACCGGAAAGGCGGCTGAGTACGGAGTTTTGTTTAAAAATGGCGAAGCATTGGAAAAATTACAAAAGACGGAAGTCATGGTGTTTGATAAGACAGGGACCCTAACGGAAGGAAAACCGGGTATTACGGATATTTATCCCTTTTCCGGAGCATCTGAGAATCAAGTGTTGCAATGGGCCGCCTCGCTGGAGGTAGGTTCGGAACATCCTTTGGCGGAAGCAGTATTAGAAGAAGCGGAAAAGCGAGGAATCTCCTTGGAAGGGATTGAAACATTTCAAGCACATCCGGGTGCCGGGGTCTCCGGCAGGATGGGAAGTAAGATGATGTATCTGGGAAATGAAGCGATGATGACAAGGGCTGGAATCAACATGAAGGAGGGTGCAGAGCAAGGAGAAATTTATGCGAAGCAAGGAAAAACCCCCATATATGTTGGGATGGAGAATCAATTGGTGGGTGTAATCGCTGGTGCAGACCGGTTGAAAGAGTCTAGCAAAGAGGCGGTTCAGACACTACAACGGATGGGACTCCGGCTTTTGATGATAACCGGAGACCATCCAGAGACGGCGAAAGCTATTGGAAGAGAAGCGGGTATATCGGAGATCATATCTCAGGTAATGCCAGAGGACAAGGCTAAGGAGGTGAAGAAGCTTCAGAAAGTTCATCCACACCTGGCCATGGTAGGAGATGGAATTAACGATGCGCCAGCCTTGGTGCAGGCGGACATAGGAATTGCCATCGGGTCCGGAACGGATATCGCTGTAGAATCCGCCGATGTGGTGCTGATGAAAGGTGATTTGATGGATGTAGTCACAGCCATTCAATTAAGTCGAAAGACATTAAGAAATATAAAGCAGAACTTGTTCTGGGCGTTCGGGTATAATGTAATCGGAATTCCCATTGCGGCAGGGCTGCTCTATCTTATGGGAGGACCCTTATTAAATCCCATGTTTGCGGCAGCAGCCATGTCCTTAAGCTCTGTATCCGTGGTGACCAATGCATTGCGGTTAAAGAGATTCCGACCGTGAGGGGTAGGTTTTTTGCCGGCTTCGTAAGTTAGCTAGTGATGGAGAAAAGGAAGAGAGGTTCGGATATGAAAGAAGCAGTTTTTAATGTAAAAGGGATGAGTTGCAAACACTGTATCAGCGCTATCACTGAGGGGTTAATGGAACGGGATGGTATCTTACAGGTAGAAGTCAGCCTTGAAAAGGGAACGGTACGTGTGGGGTTTCTTGAAGAAGAGGTATCGGAAGATATTATGCAAAAAACAATGGAAGATCTGGGTTATGTGGTAGAATAAGATAAGCCCCCATAATTATTGGTATGCTAATATATTGTTATATTTGATATGTTTGATATGTTTGAAAGGAAGGATTCCAGAGAATGAGCTTGATTCCCTGTAAAGAATGTGGAAAAGATGTGTCGGATTTGGCGGAAAGCTGTCCACATTGTGGTTGTCCTGTTTCCCATACCTTGAAAGATAGGGAGGAGAAAAAAGTAATCGCTT
Source organism: uncultured Oscillospiraceae bacterium (assembly GCA_964450985.1). GTDB lineage: Bacteria > Bacillota > Clostridia > Peptostreptococcales > Anaerovoracaceae > JAAZGD01. The sequence goes on from CAYVFH010000001.1 coordinate 52,986, forward strand.
CTTATGCGGATGAAAAGAAGAACCAAGACAATTCCCAGAAGAAGGAAGGCCTGAAAGGAAACACGTATTGCGTGGCCGGATTCATTCTGGGGTTAATTTCTATATTCTTTGGCGGATTGTTGGTACTTCTTCCGGTGTTTGCGGTGATTTTTAGCGCTATGGGATTAAAAACATTTGACGAGACGAAAGAAAAAAATAAATGGCAGGGAATTGTAGGATTGGGACTTGGGATTGGTTTTGTGGTGATACAATTGTTGAATTGGAGAGGATTTCCGGGTATTTTCTAAGGAAACAAGGGGAAATAGTTAAAAAAACGTGAAAGTTATAACGACTTGGAGGAGAAAACAAAAAAATCTCTTCTTTTTTATTTTAATCTACACAATATTCAGAATTGTGATATAATAAACAATAATAGCCAAACGATGAAAGGAGCGATATTGTTCTATGATTCATATGACCTCAGACCATGTTGCTCATTGTGGAATGAATTGCGGCCTATGTGTTGCGTTCCAAAGGGAAAAGAATCCATGCGGTGGATGCCGTACGGGTATCGAGGGGAATGCCAAACCCTGCTCCGGATGCGTTGTCAGGACTTGTGAAAAACGATTGACAAACCACTGGGAGTTTTGCTACGATTGCGTCAACTATCCATGCAAGAAATTGGTGGAGCTTGACGAAAAACACAATGAGAAATATGGAGTCAGTCCCATTCGAAATTTAGATTTCATTAAAGAAAATGGAATCGAGTGTTTTGTTACCAAGGAAGTGAATCAATGGACCTGTCTTCGTTGTGGTGCTACTTTGTGTATGCACGGAGAGAAGTGTGCCCAGTGCGGAAAATCCGTGAGAAAATGAGGAAAAGATAGAGAGGGTGTGAAAAAAACCCGAGGGGTGATGAGATGTTTACAATGGAAGGAAACTGTCCTGAAAAGAAGATTTCCGAGGATAACAATCGAATTCTCGCAGAAATGGCGGGGATTACAGATTCCTCACAACTGGTTCAATTTGCCCTTAATAGCAGGGAATGGGCCATTCGTAAGGCGGCATTGGATCAGATCATGGATGATGTTAGTCTGGAACAAATTGTAATGAAGTCTACTCATATGGATGATTGCTTTGTGGCGTTACAGAAAATCCATGATGAAGAAGTGTTATGGAATATTTTGTGGGAGCATCAAGAGCTGGATGTTCGAATGATTGCCTTGTCAAAAATTGAGGATCCGGGCAAATTGGCAGCCATTGCTAAGCAGGAAGAAGCGGACCCGATTCAACATATGGCCTTGAAGCGTATTGAAGATCAAGCCGTGTTAGAAGATTTGGCATTAACCCATTCAAGTGTTCGAGCGAGAGAGTCTGCCATAAAGAAGTTGAATCGTCCGGAGGCTTTGGTTAAAGTGATGAAAAAAGAGAGCTTTCGCTCTCTTCGAGTACAGGCTTATAACAGGGTCACGGAGAAAGACTTGTTAGAGGAAGATCTAAGAACAAAAATGGAAGAAGAGAAGACGGCGGAAGAGCAAGGGAAAGAAGGTCGCTCGGCAACAGTCCTATCTTGATTCCATCAACTTGCAATTATGAGGTGCCAGGCATTCCCACAGCTCTTGGGGTAGTTTTTCGCTGGTTTTATAATCGTTAATAATCCGACCGTCTTTCATTTCAATGACCCGGTCGGATTTTTCTGCAATATGGCGGTCGTGGGTAACGATGAGAAAGGACATCCCCAAGTCTCGATTGATATTTCTTAAAAGCTCATATACTTGATCCGTAGAATCGGAGTCTAAATTTCCAGTGGGCTCATCTGCCAACACAAGATTCGGTTCATTTATCAAAGCTCGTGCAATAGATACTCGTTGTTGCTGGCCTCCGGACAAATTGTTGGCCATATTCTTCATGCGATCTGCAAGCCCAACCAATGCCAACAACTCCTTGGCCCGATTTTCTTTTTTTCGATCTGCCACACCGGACTCTATCCAGGTTGGCAGCAGAACATTTTCCAGGGCGGAAAACTCCGGAAGAAGATGATGAAACTGAAAGATGAAACCGATATTGCGATTTCGGAATTCGGCCAACTCCAAATCATTCATTTGCGATAGATTCTTGTTTTGAAACAACAAGGACCCTCGTGTGGGACGATCCAGAGCCCCCAACATATTCAGTAACGTACTTTTCCCACTACCGGACTGACCGATGATGCTGGCAAATTCCTTGTCATGCAGTTGTACGCTCACATCGTCTAGAGCCCGGGTGATGATGGTGGTTCCATATTCTCGAACTAGATTTTGTCCTTGTAACAATACATTATCCATTTTTGATGGCCTCCATGGGATTGAGATTGGCGGAACGACGTGCGGGTATTACAGAAGCAATGGCGCCGGCAGATGTGGCGATAGCGGCCAACAATAACATATTGCGCCACTCATAAGTTATGCTAAAAGATAGTCCTTCCGCCGAATTAAATCCGGTTAAAAGAAGTATTCCCAGTCCAATTCCCGTGATAGATCCTGCCAGCCCCAATAAAAACCCTTGTAGAATAAAAATTTGACTGGCGGTTTTTTTTGTGGCTCCCATCGCTTTTAATATTCCGATTTCCTTAGACTTTTGGATGACGGAAACAGCTAAAACACTAGCGATACCCAAGGTTATGGATAAGATGACGAAAAACTGAATAGTATACGAGGAGCTGCTTTGGCTGGACAAAGCACTGAGTAACTGTTGATTGAGTTCCATCCACTCTTCCACCTTCACGTTACCCAAGGATTGTTTCCATTGGGAAGCAACGACATCCGCTTCAAAGGGATTGGTAATCTGAGTTTCTATGGAAGATACCGTGTCTCCCGTATTAAATAATTTTTGGGCACGACGCAAGTCCATAAACAGAAGAGAACCGTTGGCTGCCTCGTTCTGAAGGTCATAAATCCCGCCAATGATAAGCCGCACAGAAGATCCGTTGGGAAGCAATACATTCAGGCTGTCACCTTCCGTCAAACTTAAATCCTGGGCCAAGGTGGTACCTATCAGGATGGTATTCCCTTCGGCTACGGGCAGTCCTAACACCATTCGGGAGGATATGTCATAAATTCGATCTGCATCTTCCAGAACCACTCCTTTTATTTGTACAGAACGATCTCTGCCACTGCTTTTTACAAGTGCTGTCCCTTGGAGGGTGGGAGAGATGGCGGTTACGGATTCTTCTTTGGCAATTTCTTCAACAAGTAATGCCCAGTTGTCCAGGTTTTTTTGAAACAAGGGCTGGTTTCCTCTAAATACCAAGTTTTCTCCCATGTCTTGCGAAATAGCTAAACTCACCGTATCTTCTATATTTCGGATGGTAATGTGGGAACTGTTACCAATGGTTTCATCCACCAGACTGTCTTGCAAACTATTAATGAGAGAACCCAAAAATATCTGGACGGCCACTCCAACAGCGATGCCCACAATAATGAAAATCGTCTGACTTTTACCACTGGCCATAAAGCGCAGGGCCATTTTTAATTCGAACTTCAATGGGATTCACCTTCCTTGTAGCGTTTCACCGAATCGCCATCTGACAATCCAGTAACCGGAGAAAGAAGTAGGTCTCCGTTTTGAAGGCCACTTGTAATCAGTATATTTGAACCAAAACCGGAATCAATTCCCACGGCTATTTTATGAGCAGTGCCATTCTCATAACGAAGAACGAAGCCTTCCCCTTTGCCTGTGGTTTTCCCTTCCGGAAGAAGATAGCTTTGGGGAATCACCAATGCATTTTCCTCTTCCAGCAGGAGGATTTCTAAATTAACGGTGAGATTGGATGCTTGATAAGGGAATGCATCCGGAACATGTATGTTGATTTCAAAAGTGCCTGTGTTAGGGTTAATTTGGGGAGTGAAGGTATTGATTTCTCCCCGGGTTTCTCCCATATGCTCTTCTCCAACCGAAATCAAAACAGGGAGCCCCTGTTCCATGACGGGATAATATTTTTCGTCCAGTTCTGCTAAAATTCGATAGCCTCCAACACTACCTACTTCTGCTAAAGCATTGCCGATTCGAACATAGTCACCGGGTTCCACGTAGGTTTTCAACAAAAGAGAATCCCAGGGCATCCGGATCTGGTATTTGCCCCGGTTGTCTTCGGCGATTTGAAGTTGTAGTTGTGCAGCCTTTAGCTGAGATAGCACGGTTTCATAGGCAGTTTTTTTGTTGGTAAATTCACTACGGGAAAGGGCTCCTTCCTGGTAAAGAATCTGGGCACTGTTGTAATCCGTCCTAGCTGCAGAGGCAAGGGAACTGAGACGACTATATTCACTATTCGCCGATTCATATTCCAAGGTAACCTGGTTTTCAATTTCCATCAGTAGGGCGCCGGATGATAATGTGGCCCCTTCTTGTATGGTAACCCTTTCAATAGTTCCGTTAACTTGAGCGATCAAGGTGGTTTCTTGTTCCAGCCCCAGTTGCCCTACCGCAATAATTTTTTCGGCATATGGTTTTTCGGTAACAGAAAATGCTTCTATTGGCTCTGGTCGGGAAATAATAAATACTGCTATAGCAACCAGTGCCAAGAAAAAAACGGCCCCGCCAATCACCGCCTTCTTTCTAGGTAATGTTTTCCATTTCTCTTTCCACATGGGTATACTCCTGTTGTTTCCTTCTTAGTAATGATTCTACAATTGGTAGTATTATACCACATATGCTTCCAAGATATAGGATTGTAACACTCAAATTCTAAATTTTCGTGAATTATTTTACAAAGTTGTTTTTCTCCAAAATCGGATTGTGTTATAATATTTCATAAAATTTTTCTCATAATGACGAGGTACCCTTTTGAAAAAGAATACAAATAACGATTCAGTGTTGATTATAAAGTTGAAACACGAAAACATAGAAGATGCACAGGCCTTATTAAGAGAATATGAAGTATTTATCGGAATCGACCTATGCTTTCAAAATTTTAAAGAAGAAGTGGCTTCTTTGCCCGGCAACTATGCACCGCCGGAAGGAGGCTTCCTGATGGCATATGTAGGGGAAAAACCGGCTGGATGTGTTGCCCTGAGAAGAAATCTGGAAGGCATCTGTGAAATGAAAAGGCTCTTTGTCCGGGAAGAGTTCCAGGGAATGGGTTTGGGTAAAAGACTGGTGGAAGAGATTATTGAAGAAGGAAGAAATTTGGGGTATTCATATCTACGTCTGGACACACTCCCTTCGATGAACAAGGCACAACAAATCTATGAGGATTATGGATTTTACGATATTGAACCCTACATATATCATCCACAAGAAGGAACTCGTTATATGGAGTTGAAGCTTCGGGAGGACGAAGGAGATGGAAGATAAGAAAGGAATCAAGATCTCAGCTGGCTGGTGGATTCGGATTGCAGGTGCCATCCTATTTGGGGTGGGATTGGCATTCTATATGGGATATGGTAATCCGCTGCCGTTTCAAAACCCGGAATATGGTTTTTGGGAGAATATATGGCTGATGGTCATTCCCATTGCTTTGGTGGGATTGTTGATAGGCGTATTCTTGCCCCGGGTGGGTGGCTATATTGTAGCAGTACCCATTACTTTGGCCATGCTGCTTCAGTTTGTGGCGGAAGAAGAAATGCCGTATCCCATGTTGATTCCTTTGATGATGGGAATGGTCTATTTATTCTTTGGGTATCGGCGCAAAAATAAAGTAAATGCACGAAAACATGATGAAGAACAAGGGGAATAGCAATACGTGGATAAATAACAGAGAACAGGCCAAGCACTCCGACGGGAGAAAGGCCTGTTTTTTTTTGTGAATTTTTAAAAAAAGGTTGACGGTGAAGGAATTTACGATATAGTAGTATTAAAAAGGAACACTAATATGCTTAATAGATTGGAGTAGGGGTATGGACTATATCGAACAAATGATGGCTTTTGGCCTCACGAGACAAGAAGCGGTAGTATATTGGGCCTTGTTGGCGGAGGGTCCCCTTACGGGGTATGAGGTGGCTAAGAACACGGGTATTTCTCGTTCCAATAGCTATACATCTCTAGCCAATCTAGTAGAGAAGGGTGCTGCCTATTTGGAGGAAGGAACGGTACAAAGGTATTATCCGAGAAATCTGGATGAATATTGTGAAAGCAAAATTGCCCAGTGGGGAGTGTATCAAAAACAGCTGCAAAAGGTAGTCCCTGAACCAAAGGAAAAAGGAGAGGGCTACCTAACCATAAAAGGAGAATCCCAGATTTTGGATAAAATGAGGTCCATGATAGGGAAAGCAGAACATCGGATATATCTTTCCATATCAGAATCGGTTTTTCATAAAGTACGGGATGAAGTGGAGAATGCCATATCAAGAGACATCAAGACGGTACTCATTTTGGACCAAAGAATTTTGTTGCCGGGTGCCATTCAATATGTGGGGAAGCAGCCGTCTGGAACCATACGATTGATTGTAGATTCTGAGAATGTGTTGACCGGAGATGTGGATGACGGTATCCATTCCACCTGCCTATATTCCAGAAAAAAGAACTTGATTGAATTGATGAAAGATTCCCTTCGAAACGAAATAAAGTTGCTAGAGCTACAGGAAAGGAAAGAATAGTGATGAAAATCCCATTTGTATCAAAAGATCAGTTGGAAAATATAGTATCTACATACGAAACTCCTTTTCATCTTTACGATGAAAAGGGGATCCGAGAAAATGCAAGAAAGCTGAAGGAAGCCTTCTCATGGAATCCCGGGTACCAGGAATATTTTGCGGTAAAAGCCACGCCCAATCCTACGATATTAAAGATATTAATGGAAGAAGGCTTTGGGGTGGATTGTGCCAGTCATACTGAACTGCTTTTAGCAGAAAAAGTGGGTTTCTCTGGGAAAGAGATTATGTTTTCCAGCAATGTGACCCCGGCGAAAGACTTTCAATTGGCAAAAAAACTGAATGCATATATTAATTTGGATGATATGAGCCATATTGAATTTTTAGAAGAAGTAGCCGGAATTCCGGAGACCATATCTTGCCGTTACAATCCAGGCGGCGACTTTGTAGTGAATAATGCCATTATGGATACTCCAAGGGAAGCCAAGTATGGTTTTACCCGAGAACAGTTAACCCAGGGTTTTATTCAGTTGAAAGAAAAAGGTGTCCGAGAGTTTGGCATCCATGCTTTTTTGGCCAGTAATACCGTTGCCAATGAATATTATCCCAAGTTGGCAAGGATCCTATTCCAAACCGCCGTTGAATTACGAAATGAAACGGGAGTTCACATTGCTTTTATCAATTTGTCAGGAGGAGTAGGGATACCGTATCAACCCCATCAGGAACCAACGGATATACTGAAAGTAGGCCTAGAGGTAAAAAAAGCATATGAAGATATTCTGGTGCCCCAGGGGATGGGTGATGTCGCAATTTTTACGGAGCTGGGCCGATTTGTTCTAGGGCCTTATGGATGTCTGGTTTCCAAAGTCCTTCATATGAAACACATTCACAAAGATTATGTAGGTTTGGATGCTTGTGCCGCAGATTTGATGCGCCCCGCCATGTACGGAGCATACCATCACATCACCGTCATGGGGAAAGAGAATCTGCCCCATGAATATCTGTATGATGTGACGGGTGGCCTCTGCGAGAATAACGATAAGTTTGCCAAGGATAGATATTTGCCAAAAGTAGAGAAAGGCGACTTGGTGGTGATTCATGATACGGGGGCACATGGATATGCCATGGGATACAATTACAATGGAAAGCTGCGGTCGAAAGAAATACTATGGGGAGAAGATGGGACACCAAAGTTGATTCGAAGAGAAGAGCGACCGGAAGACTACTTTGCTACGATGATTTTTGAATAGGGATTTTGGAGAGGAGATTTTAAGGTGATGATACAAAAAATGTTTGCAGAAAGAATCGGGGGAGAATCCTTTGGGAAGGATACCACTATCTATAAGTTTGCTATGATTAAAAAGGCCAAGGAAGAGGCTTTGCGAAAAAATCCCCATCGCACAATGATTGATATGGGGGTGGGGGAACCGGATACGGCAGCATCGGATGAGATTGTAGAGGTGTTGAGAAAAGAAGCGGGAAGACCAGAGAATCGGTTTTATTCCGACAACGGCATCCCGGAATTCAACGAAGCTGCCTGTGCATATATGGAAAATGTTTTTGGGGTGTCCGGATTGGATCCCGAAAAGCATGTTCTTCACGGAATTGGATCAAAGCCTATACTGGCCATGCTTCCTGCCTGCTTTATCAACCCCGGGGACATCGCTCTGGCTACGGTTCCCGGTTATCCGGTATTGTCAACATGGACCCGGTATATGGGCGGGGAAGTGGTGAATCTGCCCCTTACTCCGGAAAATCATTTCTTCCCGGAGCTGGAACAAGTGTCAGCATCGGTGTTGAAACGCACCAAGCTATTATATATTAACTATCCCAACAACCCCACCGGTCAAGTGGCTACCAAAGAATTTTACAAAAAGGTGGTGAAATTTGCCAAAGAACATCGTATCCTAGTGGTAGCGGATTCTGCATATGCCAATTTAACTTATGATGGAGAAAAACCCCTTAGTTTCTTATCTGTAGAGGGGGCCATGGATATCGGTGTGGAGCTTCATTCTCTTTCGAAATCATATAATATGACGGGTTGGCGCATGGCTTTTGCTGTGGGGAATCCATTGGTTATTAAGGCGTATGGCACGGTGAAGGACAATTCGGACTCTGGACAATTTCGAGCTATTCAAAAAGCGGGAATATATGCCATGAACCATCCCCGCATTACGGAGGAAATTCGAGGTAAGTATTCCAGAAGGTTTGATAAGCTGGTGGCAGCATTGAAGGAAATAGGGTTTCAGGTGGAGAAGCCGAAAGGATCTTTCTTTCTGTATGCCAAGGCGCCCAAGGGTACTCTGGAAGGACGAACTTTTCACTCGGCACAAGAGGTATCTCGATACATCATTGAAGAGGCTTCTGTTTCCCTTGTCCCCTGGGATGATGCCGGAGCTTTTCTAAGGTTTTCTGTTACCTTTGAAGCTTCCTCTGAAGCGGAGGAAGATACAATTATGGAAGAAATGAAACAACGCTTTCTTGCTTTACAACTGACGTTCTAATGGGCTGATTTCATTTCTATCTTGTTATGAGAAAGGAGAATGAAATGACGATTCAGACGGCCAGGACTTCTGAAGCGGGTTCTGTCCGGGTAGATTTTATCCGGTGTACACAGTGCGGTCAATGTGCGGAAGTTTGCTCGGCAGGACCTTTACGTATGGAAAAAGAAGGACTATCTGTTCTGCCCAGTCGAGGTTTTGGCTGCATTGCCTGTGGGCATTGCATGATGGTTTGTCCAATGGATTGCATTCAGGTTTCCGGACGAGATTTCTCGCCGACGGATGTTGTGGTGGAAGATTCTTCCCAGATGAGTACGGATTACAGTTCTTTGCTACACCTAATGAGAAAAAGAAGAAGCATCCGAAAATATACTAAAGAGCCGGTTCCCAATGATGTGTTGGAACAAATCATCACTGCCATTACAACGGCTCCCATGGGAATACCTCCAAGCGATGTGGAGTTGGTGGTATTTTCTACTCATGAAAAAGTTGAGGAATTCGGAGAAGAGATCTTAACCTTGATGGGAAAAAGTAAGTGGATGTTCTCACCCCTTATGGCAAAGGTTCTCCGAATCTTTTGGGGAAAAGAATTTATGGAGTCGGTGAATACCTTCATACGGCCAGCCCTGAACATGCTGTTAAAGGAAAGACAAGAAGGAAGAGATTCACTGTTTTATCATGCTCCGGTGGCCATTCTTTTTGTAGCATCTCCTTATTCAGATCCAGTGGATGCCTCCATTGCTGCCACCTATGGAATGTTAGCAGCTGAAGCATTGGGACTGGGAACTTGTTTCATCGGGACTGCGGGATATTTTGTGAAATACAGTGGAAAACTCAAAAGGAAATATGGACTGGATAAACGATGTCAACCAGGTCCTGTATTATTATTAGGACCATCGGCATTCACTTATGAGAAGACCGTTAATAGAAGTTTGCGACGAGTGGCATATTGGTGATAGCCTGGTTTTATGGGCAGCGGATTTGACACAGATACCAACCTCCTTTACAATAAAAAATATATTTTTTTATGAAGGGAGTGATTGGATGCTAGAAGAAATTAAAAGATTGCCGCACAAAGTAGTAAAAGATCTGGATGTGGATGTGAATCATTTGACGGTTTACATGGTACAGGATTTCGACCTGAAACTTCTGAAACGTATGGTGGGTTTTGGACTGGATATTTTTGGAGAGTTGGGGATGGATGAGTGGGGACTGGTTCCTCAAATCCGGCACGGCAACGTATACCTGTTGAAGGAGCGAGACAAAAAACAAATCATCGGATTGGCTATTTTGATGAGAGACTGGGAAGACTTTCACTGTGCTTATTTATTCGACTATGCTATACATCCGGATTATCGTGGGAAAGACCTGGGCTACTATTTCTTGAAAATCATTGGAGAGGATTTGCTTCAACAAGATTTTTCGAAAATGTCTTTGACAGTGGATGTGGAAAACACACCTGCGATCCGGCTATATCAGGACAAGGTGGGATTCAAAGCGGTGGAATATCGCCAACACGAATATGGAGAAGGCCATGACCGATATATTATGGAACTGGACTTAATGGATTTTGTGCAGCGAAAAGAACCGCTGAGCCGTTAGATATAAGTATTCACAGAGGACAAAGCTCCTAAGAGACAGCTTTTATATATCTGTCATTAGGAGCTTTGTTTTACCCAAAACATTGACGTTTCAATGTTTTGACCCTATACTGAAACAAACAGAATAAAGGATTGATGAAATATACTGAGGGAGATGACAGGAAGAGAATTTGATATGATTGACCAATTTCGAAAGATGTTGTTGGGAGAATATGACAACTCTTTGCAGGTAGCAAAAGAAGAATCGGAAGGCGATCGGATTCATCCTTTGGCAATCCATGGAATTTATGATGTCACCCATTTGATCCAATCATTGCCGGAAGATTTCAGGGGGATATTTGTGTTGGAAGAGAGTCGTTTTCATATGGATACCCACACAGTAGATAAGAAATATCTTTTTTCCTACGAGGAAGTTTCAGAAGGAATTCTTCTAAAAAGTTACCAGCTCCCGGATGGTTTGCCGGAGGGTGGAGAAATGCTTTCAGATACAGACTGGATGATACCCAATAAAGATTTGGAAGAATCCCCCCGTTTTCAACCTCTTCTTTTGAGATGGGATGGTACATGTTTTGCTGGGGAGAACGTGAGTCAGTTTTCTGTCGAGCACCGATTTTACTTCAGGTTGGAAGTGCATAGTCAAAAGTTTTATGTGAAGGAACTGTTGAAAAAAGATGACATTATTGTAGCTGGATATGAGAGCCCCATTCATTATTTGCCGAGAAAGGAAGGTGCCCCATGTCATTATTAATACAAAGCTTTGATGATGAAGTGAAAAGCCTGGCCCAAAAAGTTTATCAGATGCAGTTTCAGAGAGACCCCAAGCTAGGGGAGGAGTATGATCAACGTCAAAAGCGATTGATGTATGAGGACATATTATATAATTTGGGATATCTATTTACGGCCATGAAGTTTGATGATCGAAAGATTTTTGCGGACTATGCGGCTTGGATTTATACTTTGCTCTATTATCTATTGAAGAATATTGACAAAAACAGAATTGCGCAACATATGACAGATCATTATGAAATATTGAGAGATTGTCTGTTGGAATACCTTCCCCCTGAAATGGAGAAACAGGCGGAAAAGATGATTTTGGCGGCCATCGCAGCAACCCATAAAAACCGGGATGAAATTGAAGCACACCAAGCTTATCGTTCCCCGAAATATATGGAGATCAAGAACGAGTATATGGGAAATCTCCTGGCCAATAATACCAGGGCGGCTATGGAAGTGATTCAAACAGCCAAGGCCTCCGGCATTCCTTTGGATGAAATCTACATTCACATTCTGCAGGATGTGATGGTGGAAGTGGGAGATATGTGGCACCGAAATGTAATATCTGTGGATAAAGAACATTACTTCACTGCGGTGACGCAGATGGTGATGTCCCAGTTTTACAGTGAAATATTTGGTAAACCACGTACCGGTAAAAAAGTGATGAGTTGTTGTGTGGGAAGCGAGCTTCATGAGATGGGTATTCGAATGGTTTCCGATTTGTTTGAACATCATGGTTGGGAAAGTGTATATCTGGGGGCAGCCGTTCCCAAAGATTCCTTGCTAAAAGCCATTTCGGAACACAGTCCGGATTTGGTGGCTTTATCCGTTACCATCCCCGTACACTTGGACTTGTGTTACGAAATGATAACAGAAATCCGGGAGAAGCATCCCGAAGTGAAAATTGCCGTGGGAGGAAGGGCTTTTCGAACCACGGACAAATTGTGGGAAAAATGGAGGGTGGACATTTATACGGAAAATGCCATTGAATTGGTACAATGGGCCAACCATCACATGTTGGAGAAAGAGACCACCCAATGATTAGCTTTTTAGCATTTCTGGACAGGAAGGGAACCATTAAGGAAATTCTTTGGTGGGACCCCCCTTATGAATATCCCCAAGAGGAAACCTCCCTGTTGAACCGAATGTCTTCTGAAGAAGGGGAGCGGTTTTCTCGCTTGCTATGGGATTGCCAAGGTCGGTTTTGCTTCACAGAACCTTTCCGAATCCAGGTGGGGGGGAAAGAAGAGACATTGGAGCTTTGTTTGGTTCCCGCCTCTGATCAAGTGTTGCTACTGGGAGTGGATGATAAAACGGCCAACCAATGGTCAGAAAACAAGGAACTACGAATTCTTATTACCAGCCTTTTAGATGCCCTTCGAACGGCATTTGGGAAAGACAGACCCGTGGATGCGGACATTGTTAAGGAGCAGTTTGAGCAGATTCAGGCACTGAATAATGATCTGGTAAATACTGCAAGGGAACTGGAGAAAGCAAACGTTCAATTAAGCATCCTCAGCCAGGAACTCAATAATCGACTTGTCAAAGACTCTTTGACCGGATTGGTGAGCCGGTATCAATATCATTCGGAAATCACCATGTATTTGGAACGATATCCCGGGTGCTATGGCATTTTTGTTTTTATTGACTTGGATGATTTCAAATCCATCAATGATCAACATAGCCATCGTGTGGGAGATTTGTTTTTGATGGAAGTGGGTAGACGTTTGGAAGGGTTACCGGATAATCAAATTGCCATCCGAATATCCGGTGATGAATTCGGTCTCTTCTTTTACGGACTACAAGAAGTGACGGAAGAGACCTTTCGGCATATTTGGGATTTGATATTAAATATGGTTTTGCATGAGCCGGTTTATATTCAGGAAAAGAATTTGTCTCTTACGCCGGCATTAAGTGCAGGAATGGCCGTCTATGGCAAAGATACAGAGAATGTGTATGAGCTAATCGAATTGGCAGACTATGCCATGTACCAAGCCAAAAGATCCGGTAAAAACCAGTACAGGGTGTTTGATAAAGACGAATATGAGAAAGCAAAGTTAATGGAGAAATAGTATACCCAGGTGGAAGCACATCATAGAGTATTTGAAGGTGGCATATGGGCAAGAAGGAAAAACCGATAACAATCGGAAAACCTACTGATAATATACTTCCGGAATTTTTGCTGGCCCTTCTTGTTGCCGGTGTGGTGAGTCTTGCCGCTTTTTCAAATTTATTGTTTATGGAAGAAGGCCTATATCCAATCACAGGAGATGCATTGGGACACTTAACGAAGGTCATATGCTTTGCGGAACATTTAAAAGCAGGTGAGTTTCCTTCGTGGTGTCCCTTTTGGTACAATGGTTCTTCCATGACCCAGTATTATGGGCCATTAGGGTATTGGATGATGGCCATTATCCATCTGTCAACGGATAACATAGTTTTAACAATGAAAGTGTTTTGTTTCCTTGCGTTTTTCTTTGGCAGCATAGGTACGTGGGCGATATCAAGAAGATTTATTGGGCCTTGGTGTGGATTATTATCTATCATACTATATGGACTTCAGCCATACTTGTTGTTTACCTTATTGGATATTGGAGCATTGGCCCAAGGGGTGATTTTTCTTTTTACACCGTGGTTATTGTATAGTGTGTTTTGTTTATTTCATCAACATAATAGAGTATCCTTTATTCTTATTTCAATTTTCACGGCAATTTTGATATTGGGGCACGCGATGCATGCTTTCATGGTTGCTTTATCCATTGCGGTAGTAGCGATCCCTTACGTGTTGACCAAAAAAATTAGCATGATATCTTTTTTTCTTACGGGTCTAGCTATGTTTGCAGGTGCAATCCTTTGTGGCTTTTGGTGGTTTATTGGTGTAACACCTTTTGAGAATCCCAGTTTGCCCTATTTGTTGGAAGAAGCTACCGTGTCTAATAGCGCAGTTTTGAGTTGGTTCACATCCATAACCCCTCAACAGAGCTTTCGTTTTGCAATTTCTTCCAGCATATTTCTAATGATTGCATTTATATTATATAAAATTTCCTTTTGGAAAAAATGGACATTCACACCCTTACAGCTAGTGGTTTCATTTTCTATTTATCTCTCTCTCTACACTATTATATTTTCATTTGGCCAAAACATTGCTTGGCTTAAATATTTTCCTTTAATATCTGCAATGGTCCCCGGTGTCAACGCCGGTAATTTTTTGACCCAAAAAGCCGGTCAGAATTGACCCACAACGCCGGTCACTCTAACGCCGGATTTTCGAAAGCTGGGATATCAGCCGGCGGCACTGTTGTGATCCCTGCTTTTTTTCGATCTTTGAGCCGATATGTTTCACCACCCCGGATGTTAATTACCGTGCAATGGTGAAGCAGCCTGTCCAGGATAGCCGTAGCCATGATACTGTCTCCCAGGATTTCTCCCCAACTGCTGAAATTCTTGTTGCTGTTCATAATCATGCTCCCGGTTTCGTAGCGTTTGCTGATCAGCCGAAAAAGAAGCTCCGCGGAATTCCTGTCCAGCTGACTGTATCCGATTTCATCCAGGATCAGCAGATTGGCTCGCAAGTAGATCTTCCACCGGTTTTCCAGCTTGCCTGCAGCTTCCGCTTTCTTCAGGTCCCGAACTAGGTCGGCGACGCTGACAAAGTATACTGTTAGGCCGGACTTGATTGCCTCCATACCCAAGGCCACGGATAGATGGCTTTTCCCGACTCCCGGTGGCCCTAAAAAAATGACATTTTCTTTTCTGGCCACAAAAGATAAGGTGCTCAGCTCTTTGATCTGCCGCTGGTCTATACCGGGTTGAAAACTGAAATCAAAATCTGCAAGGGTTTTGTGGTGGGGTAGATTGGATAATTTCAGCCGGGCTTCCTGGCTCCTAGCTTTCCTCTGACTGTTTTCATCCTCCAGCAGCTCCAGTAGAAACGAGAGATAAGTATCTTCTCTCTTCGCCGCTGATTCCAGTTTGGCGTCCAGCAATATGGATGCCGTGTTCAGGCCGAATTTGTCTAGTAGCTCTTTGGCGCGTTCCAGCTCCAGCATATTACATCACCCCCGCTAACTGATCGTAGACCGAAAGGGGCCGGATCTCAACTTCCTTGGGGATCTGCAGTCCGTAGGACGGCGTGATGGGCATGCCATGATTCTGAACTAAGCCTTGATATTGACCGGGAAGTAAGGACCTCCCTCTGGATTTGTAGAGGGCTTTGTGCTCTGCAATGCAGATTAGGCCATCAAAAGCTTGAAAGATTCCATCATAGAGCCTCACTCGCAGTTCCTTGCCCGAATAGTGCCAAGGCACCCCATACCGCACACCATCATAGCTGACGAATCCGTCGGAAGAAACCCTTCTGGTTTCATAACGATAACGGTCTCGTGTTCTTCGTTCTGGCAGTGGAAGCAACGGTTCCTTCTTCAATTCTTTTAAGGGAATCAGGCCGGTCGTACTATGAATCCGGCTGTCTGCCTTGCGGCACCAGACCATCGCCTGAAGATTCAGATCCGCAAGATCGGTAAACGCTCTACCTGGCAGAAAGTTGTCTTTGACGTAATGGACGAGGCGTTCCACTTTCCCCTTGGTTTGAGGCCTTCTGGCCCGGCATACTTTGGGAACGAATCCCATATCTCTAGCGAACTCCTGGAACTTAGTATTCCAGATGATCTCCTTTCCATTAGTGCCGATTATCACCGTCTTCATCCGATCGGTGAGGATGGTTTCCGGAACTCCTCCGAAGTATTCAAAGGCATTGATCAGACAACGCTGGAGGCTGTAAAGATCGCACCGTTTGACGAATTCCACATATTTGGCCCTGCTGTTTCCCATGATCATAATGAAGGCCGGGATCTTGTGTATGACTCCATCAAGGTCTACGTAGTGGCAGATTCCATAATCCATCTGCGCCTGTTTTCCCGGCGGGGTTTCGTACCTTGGGACTGCCGGAAGAGCCTTAGGTGGTCTGTAGGGCTTGACGTAATCTTTCAAAATCGTGATCCCGCCATCGTATCCCTTTTGCTGGATCCGTTCTAAGATTACCTGACAATTGAAAATGCCAGCAGCCATGCAGCTTTGAATCATATCCAGATGAGGATCCAGCTTCGATGGTTGATCCATAGTTGAAACCTTAACCATTTGAGAGCCTAGTTCCCTGTACTTTTTCACGGTGTTCTTTGACAATCCGATTTCTTTTGCAATCGCATAGGAGCTCTTGCCTTCCAAAACTTTTTCACGTATCATTAGTATCATCCCACTCCTTATCATGTCGGGCTCCTTTCATAAAAGCTTCTTCAACTTTTATGATAGCCCTTGACTCGGGGTGGGTCAATTTTTGCCGGCGATTTAGGTCAATTATATCCCGGCGTTCACACCGGCAGAATACTGAGCCTAACATCGGTTGCTATTGCTGTATCTGGCGCTTTTGTTGCGAAATATTTGGCTACACATTGCAGTAAGAAACCAACAGGAGTGGGTTTTTTATATCGGCTTGTAATGGTTTTGCTCATCGGGTTTGTATTGTGGGACATGAATCCCATGAAGAAACAATACATTATTCAAGATTATCATTCATCTTATAGTAACATTATGGTAAACAGTGATTTTAATCCCAATTCTTATGAAAAGGGTAGATATGCCTGGACTTCCCCAGTGAACTGTAGCGAATCTTTTTTTCCGGTAATAGAATATAATTATAATTTAGCCGAGGGATGGAATATTGAAGGATCGCCTCACAACCGAACTTTGTTTCGACAAAATGTCGCCTATGTATGTGGCGCAGAAGACTATCTTGTAAAGAATCTTTTTTATTGGAATGTTAGATATGTCTCAATTCATAAATTAAAAGAAGAATACATCGCGGCAATAAAGCATTATGGATTCAAAAATATAACTCAGAACATCAACACATATTCTGAGGTTGATATATACAAGAATGATAAACCTTCTTCTTATTTTTTGACCGACCCCAGAGATGTGTTGGTGGTGGGGTCCGGAGCCAGTGGGCTGGCATTGGAGTTTCCATTTATGGTACAGGAGTTTGAGACCGATATTACGAAATTTGATTTTATGGAACTTCTAAAATATCGCGTCATATATATCGCAGAACCAGAACTTAAAGGGACGTCTAAAATATTGGCTTTTGAGAAAAGGGTCGAGGAGTTGGTGAATCAAGGAGTGTATGTCATTGTGGAGTTGTCACGAATGCAAAGGCTTCCTGTTTTTGATGTAAGTTGTAAAGAACTTCAGGAAACGCAAGGGGTTATTCTCACAGGAGGGGTGAATCGTGCATTTGAACTTCCTTTTAGCTCGGAAGCAACACAAAGAGATGTCACGTTTTTCGGCTTGTCCGGTTTAGATACAGCATATTTTTCTCTCTATTCTTCACCTGAACATAAAATGGGAGATGTGGTGGGGGGGAAAAAGGTGGGCAAGGGATCTGTGATAATGATAGGAAGTCGGCTAACCCAGTATTTGAAAGCCCCCACAGTGTTCATGTATGGGTACGATTCTTCTCGTCAATTTTATATTGCTGAGCATATGAAGGAATTGTTGTATGACATATTGGAAAAAGAAGACTTTCAACATAGTTTTGTTCCGGAACCATTTCTCGTAGATTCTGCAGATTGGGATTATCAAGGTGTGGTATTTTCATATAACACTCCGGAACCAGAAGAAGTCACCTTATCCGTAACCTATACGCCGAGATGGAAGGCCAAGGTGGATGGAGAGAAATGGCCGGTGAAGAGCCGGGAAAACTTAATTGTGATGGATCTTCCCGCTGGAGCACACGAAGTGGAATTGCATTATGGCATGACTATTTTTGGAGTTATCGGATATGGCTTATCCCTTATCGGTGTGGGGTTCCTCATATATGCTTACAGGAGATATTCGAATATGGTCCGCTTTATCCGGTACCTTGGGAAGCATCTGGTACGGTTTTTCCAATTCCCCAGCAAACAGTGGAAAAACGGCAGCTAGGCTGTTGCGGAGTGGAATTCCTACTTCCCTAAAAGGATTGATTTGGTATATAATGGGTAAGAATATTCAGTAAATTCTATAAGTTGTTGCATGTAATAACCTATTGAATTGAGATGGTTCACCGCGGTAGATGAGGAAAGAAAAATATGCTGAAATTTTATATCTGCAAATATTTCATCAATGCCATGCATAGTATGGATAATATTCAAAAAAATGCCCATCGACATACTTTTGCATTGACCATATCTATGGAGAAAATAAACAATTCCAACCATATGGTGACTTTCGCTGAAATCGACGAAATCACACGGAGATACTTTGCTCAATACAACGGAGCCTATCTCAATGGATTGACACAATTCCAGGGATTGTCTCCTTCTGTAGAGTGGATGGCAGAGGTGTTTTATGACGACTTGGAAATCACATTTCGCGAAAACGGATGGAACTGTATGCAGTTAGAAGTTTTTGATAACCCTCTTAATGTGTGTACCATTTCCAATCAGATACTACTCCCTTCTGAAAACCCAGATAAAATGACCCAACTAAGTGTTCGTGTTTTGCAGGAAGGAGAAAAGTACCGAAGGATGTTGGACCGTTTGTTGGAAGAGAATGAGTGATATGAAAAGATTGAATCGGTTTAAAACCGGGATATTCATCCCCCTCATACTGCTGGTGTTTGGGATATGGGCTTCATACCCTTCTTTTGCCTTGTCTGCGCCCATATCAATCGACGGAAATGCAACGGATTGGGGAGCCATAGATGGAAGAAATGGATCCGGCGAAGAATTGTCAGGGCTGCTAAGAGCTGCCAATGATGAGAGTTACTTATACATTTCCTATGCAGGCAATTGGGCTTCCAGTGTGAATATGGAAGTGGAAATTCAAATCAACGGAGAGAATTTAATTTCTCCTTACAGCCCGATTTTATTAAACTTTATGCCGGAAAGAGAGTTGGGAAGCTTTGGTTTACAGGATGGTTGGTACGAGTCTATATCCGGTGCCGCCGGAACGTACCAAACCTCATTCAATGCGGAAACATTAACACAGGAAGGGCTGTTTTTTGAAGCTCGTATCCCGCTGTCTTCATTGGGATATTCGGATGAATGGAGTCCCATGATAGAAGTGACTTGGGTTAGCTTGGGTGGAAGAAAAGTGACGTCTCAGGTATTTGGAGAAACAGCAACTTCTCCTGCGGAAGAGACGGAGGAGGAAACTGAATCATTCATGGAGGACGAAACGCCTGTGGAAACAGAGCCAACCATGGAGGGGGAATCTTTGGAGGAAACCATGTCTGAGGAAGAAGATTTCGAGGGAGGAGCCCAAGAGTTGACAGGGGAAGCTATTGAAGAGCCCTCTGAATTTCCAGTGGAGGAGGACTTTTCCACAGATGAATCCCTTCTGTTGGAGTTGTCTTTGCTCACCACCGGAGACTATCTGGAAATCGATGGATACTATTCGGACTGGACGGGGATTACCCATACCGATATTTATTGGAATACCAACAATATTCGTCAGGGTGCCATGGTATTGCAGGACGATCGTATATACGTCCATTTGAAGAAATCAGATACATTGAATCAAATGTTGGCAACCAATGCAATGCATTTCTACATCAATGACAATATCCTATATGATAATCAAGGATATCCAATGAAAGACACATCTATGATGGTGGCTCTGGCCAATGTAGGACTCGGTAATACCCTAGAAAGCTATTTGGGGAATTTAAAGGACCCGGGTATTTATGCTGGTCTGGGGGCCTTTGAATATGACGGATGGCCGAAGAGATATCTGGGAGAAGCTGCCTTTACGGTGTACGACAAAAATCATAACCCGGGAGATCAATGTGAATTCTACATGGACTTATCCGAGATAGCCGATTATTTCGGAGTCAATGAAAATGAAATCTATACTATTACCGCCTATTTTCCCAGATTGGG
>CAYVFH010000002.1:0-58227 GCA_964450985.1 uncultured Oscillospiraceae bacterium
GTGATAGATCTTATCATTGGTTTGATATTAACGATTTGAATTTCTTTATGCTTTTTGGAGCTCTTTTCCACTAAAATTTCTTTCTGTGTC
Organism: uncultured Oscillospiraceae bacterium; assembly: GCA_964450985.1. Taxonomy (GTDB): domain Bacteria; phylum Bacillota; class Clostridia; order Peptostreptococcales; family Anaerovoracaceae; genus JAAZGD01. The sequence continues at coordinate 91 of CAYVFH010000002.1, forward strand.
ATGAAGGAATGTAACAGATTATCTGCGTCCAGAGAACAAGAACCTATAGGAAAAACCATTTGATAATGCGCTTCCTGACAGGTAGAAGCAATGGATTTATTCCAGGAATTCTGCTTATTGATTCCCGTTATTTGTACACCCTGAGGCAAATAATGGTTTATCTTATCTCCAACCAAATCCAAATTCAAGTCGTCCTCAGTTTCAATTTCAAGCCATTCCTCTAAACTTTCATACCCAAGACTTAACGGTTGACCAAAAGCCATTCTTGGGTGAGGATTAAATCCATCGGAAAACAATAGATTTACCTCTGCACTTCGAAAGGCTCGCTTAAACAAACGTAATAAGTCAAGATGAGATAAATACTTCATCATATCTTTTTTCGCAAATGTTAATAAGTATTTAGCCATCGATGCCCTCCAATTCACAATGTGCAAGAGTTTTGATGCCACATCCATCACAGCGAATTCGGCAATCCGGAGTTATGTTTTCTCCCAATGCCCTTTCCCATTCGGACCAAAGAAAATCCTTCCTCACGCCGCAATCAATAATATCCCATGGCATTGCCTCTTTTGGGCTACGCTCCCGTGTGGCATAAAACTCGCAGTTGGTTTCTGTTTGCGCCAAAGCCAACTTCCAACATTCTCTACAGAAATGTTCACTCCATCCATCCATCTTAGCACCATTTTTATGGGCTTGTATTAATAGCTTAGAGAGCCGTCGATCCCCACGGGCAAAAATAGCCTCCAACAAACTGGTTTCCGTGTCGTGATAGTTGAATTGAACCTGTTTTAGCCTCAATCCATTTCGCAAATAATCATGTTTTTCTCTCAGCAATTCCTCAGAATCCTGGGCCACCCATTGAAAAGGAGTAAATGGTTTTGGCACAAAGTTAGATACACTAACTGTAATTCGAAATCGATTTCCCTTGGGTCCTCGAATATCCCGATTTGCAGACAGAATTCTTTTCGTTAACTGTATGATTCCATCTAAATCTTCAAATGTCTCTGTAGGAAGCCCTATCATAAAATAAAGTTTTACATGGTTCCAACCCATCCGAATGGCTTTTTCTATGGAACACATAATGTCTTCTTCCGTAATTCCCTTGTTGATTACATTGCGAAGTCTCTGAGTTCCCGCCTCTGGAGCAAAAGTAAGTCCTGTTTTTCGGGCCTTTTGAATTTTACCCAGTATTTGAAAACTGAAGTTATCTAATCTTAAAGAGGGCAAGGATAAAGAAATATGGTTTTCTTCACAGTATTCTATTAAATCAGTGACTAACGGTTCAAAGCAAGAGTGATCGCTGGTGGATAGAGATAATAAAGAAAGCTCCTCATGACCTGTAGATTTTAGCTGTTCTTTTGCCAAATGCAAAATCGTATCCTGTTTACGCTCTCGCACGGGCCGGTATATCATGCCTGCTTGACAAAATCTGCACCCTCTGGTGCATCCGCGAAAGGTTTCGATAACGGCACGTTCGTGAACGGTTTCTGTCAATGGAACCAAGGGATTTAACGGATAGGAACAGGTGTCAAGATTCTGAACCACTCTTTTTTTAACGGGCATAGACACCCCTTTTTCAAGGATTTGGTATTCCTTAAATGTGCCATCCTCATTGTAATGTGGTTCATAAAATGAAGGAACATAGACACCATCAATGGCGGCAATCCTTTGTAGTAATTCTTTTTTGGGCCCATTTTTTTTCTTGTTTTCTATATATGCGTGGCATATTTGCAGAATTGCCTCTTCTCCATCCCCTATCAGAAATGCATCGAAGAAATCTGCCAGAGGTTCGGGGTTAAAGGCACAAGGACCTCCGGCAATCAATAACGGATACTTATCATCTCTTTCTTTTGCTAGAAATGGGATGTGTGATAGTTCCATCATGTTTAGAATGTTGCTGTAAGAAAGCTCATATTGAAGTGTAAAGCCTAATATGTCCAGCTGTGCTAACGGAGTCTTTGTTTCCAACGTAAATAAAGGAACGTTCTCTTCCCGCATAATTTTTTCCATGTCATTGGCGGGGGCAAACACTCTTTCACAGGCCACATTAGAATCTTTATTTAAAATATCATATAATATTTGCATTCCCATGAAGGACATGCCGATATCATAAGTATCTGGAAAAGCAAATCCAAATCGACAAGCTACACCTTTTTTTTCGACAGAATGGAGTTCTCCTCCGATGTATCGAGCGGGTTTGTTGACCCGGAGCAGGAGGCTTTCCAGTATTTCATTGGAAATGGGCTGTGGGTTCATATCTTTTTCCCTTCTTGACAAAATTTCCCTCAAATTGTATAGTTAAGTAAATACTGAACAAACGATATACTATATTTAGTATGAATTGGAGGTGTTACGGTGGACTATCATGAACTATTAAACAAGGCAATTTTAGAGAGCGGTCTTTCGCTACGTCAAATCGCGAAACGGTATAACGACTTGGGCGGTTCCATAACCCCTTCCTACATTTCCCAACTTAAAAACGGAAAATTACCTCCTCCCAGTGCAGAAGTAACCGCCACATTAGCGAAAGCTCTTAATACGGCAGATGAATCTCGTCTTATTTTTCAGGGTTATCTGGAAAAAGCACCAGGAGTCATCAAGGAGTATATGTTTGCATCTTCTCAGTTAAATAAGATTATGTTGGAAAGCCTGTGTCGTGCCCGGGGAGATGATGAACTCACTCGATCTGCCAGGGAGTTTTTGGATGGTTTGGATATACTATCTATCGTGTCCTTATCGTCAAAGTATGTAAAAGATGGAGAATTCACAATAACGGAACATTTTTCAAAAGATTTAGAGTGCGAGGCCAAAGGACTTCTAACTGGCGAAAAGGATCGACATGGTTATCGAATGGACATCGACGATATGGAACCGGCCCTACCGAAAGGCAGTATTTTGACCTTAGTATCCACGTCTCCTTCTATCTTGAAAACGAAAGACATTATCGCGTTTCGAAAAGGAATTCGGACCATGATTCGACGAATATACTTTGTAGGAGACGAAATCTTGCTATTGCCGGATAATATCCATGGTGAAATCGTTCGAATTAAAAGCTTTGAAGAAATAGACTACCTTGGACGCGTCATCTCATATCATCTGGATCTATAGAGGTGAATCTTCTTCCACATATTCAAACTCAAAGTCATCAATCCGTATGGTATTGCCTTCTTCCAAACCAAGTTCCTTCAGTTGTTGGATTCCGCCGTTTTTCTCGATATATTTGTATAGATAGCGGAGAGATCCCATATCGTTGAAGTTGGTAGAATTGAATATTTTTTGTAATTGCTTCCCGGAGAGTATGTAGGTTTCCCCTTCTTTTTTTGCGGTAATCTTTCGATACTCCGGATCCTTATCCTCCATATCCAAATCAAATTCGATTTCAGGCAATTTTTCGTCTTCTTGGGATTCCACTTCTCTTAACAGCTTTAAAGTACCATCCAATAGTTCTTTAATCCCCTCTCCAATGGGTGCCGAAATGGGAAAACAGGTATATCCTTGGGATATTACATATTCTTCGAATTCCTTGTATTTAACATTTTCTTCCGATAAAAGGTCTATTTTGTTGGCAGCTACCAACTGTGGCTTTTCTCCTAAACTCTGACTATACAAACCTAATTCATGATTAATTTTTATAAAATCCTCAATGGGATTTCTATCTTCACTACCGGATACATCTACTACATGGATTAGCACTTTTGTGCGCTCTATGTGCTTTAAGAATTCATGACCTAATCCGGCTCCTTGATGTGCCCCTTCAATTATACCAGCTATATCCGCCATAACGAAGGTCTGATCATATAGTTGTACCACACCAAGATTGGGAGCTATTGTGGTGAAATGGTAATTTGCAATTTTAGGTTGGGCCTTCGTAGATACACTAAGTAATGTTGATTTACCGACATTTGGAAATCCCACTAGACCTACATCTGCAATTAGCTTTAGCTCTAATAAAACGGTGCGCTCCTTGGCAAAACCACCGGCTTCCGCAAAGTTAGGGGCTTGACGTGTAGCGGTCTTAAAGCGATCGTTGCCTTTGCCACCTTTGCCACCCTTGGCTGCTATCAGCCGGTCTCCGGATATCACTAAATCCTTCATGATACGACCTGTTTCGGAATCAATGATTACCGTACCCGGAGGCACCTTGATCAGCAAATCCTTGCCGTCCTTCCCAAAGCATTTTCGCTTCATGCCATCCTGGCCATCCTCCGCCTCATATTTCTTTTTGTATTTAAAATCCATTAAGGTACGAAGATTATTATCCGCCACAAAAATGACGTCGCCGCCTTTCCCGCCGTCGCCGCCATCTGGTCCGCCTTCCGGAACGAAAGGCTCCCTACGAAAGGATACTGCTCCGTTACCGCCTTTACCAGAGCGTATGATGATTTTTGCTCGATCTACAAACATTTTACTTTCGACCCTTCTGATGAAAAAAGCCCCTAACAAATAGGGGCTTAAGGTAGCAACGAATTTATGCTTCGTCGGCGTATACACTTACTTGCTTTCTCTTCTTGTCGTATCGCTCGAATTTTACGGATCCGTCAATCTTCGCAAATAAGGTATCATCTCCGCCGATTCCCACATTGTTACCAGGATGGAACTTCGTTCCTCTCTGTCTTACTAATATGCTTCCAGCAGTGACAAATTGCCCATCACCTGTTTTAACACCCAGTCGTTTGGCTTCACTATCGCGACCATTCTTGGAGCTACCTACTCCTTTTTTACTTGCCATGGATGAACACCTCCTTTTCTACCGTTTCGGTGGATTATTTCATTGCTTCAGTAATGGCTTCTATTAATACGGCTATGGTTGCCTTTTCATCGATTTCAATATTGTTTGACTTGGCAAACTCAATGATTTCAGCTTTTTTCATTCCCTTTAAATTCGGGACTTCAGTATCAGCTGTGGGGATTTCTGTGGCAGATTTTTCTACAGAAGCTTTTTTGCCGGAAGCCTTACCACCAATACCTATGATTTCCACCTTCGTGAAAGGTTGTCGATGACCCTGCTTCTTACGATAATCCTTTTTCGCCTTATACTTGTAAATGATTACTTTTTCGCCTTTGCCGTTCTCTACTACTTTTCCGGTCACCACCGAATCCAAATAAGGTTGTCCCATGGTTATTTGATCGCCTTCTCCCAAAATCAGAACTTTATCGAACTCTATTTGAGCTCCTGCTTCTGCCTTGAGTTTTTCAACCATGATGACGTCGCCTTCTTGTACCCGATACTGTTTACCACCGGTTTCAATTACTGCATACATATTCTATTCCTCCTCTAACCAGTCTCGCCATCGTGGGTTGCCCTTGGCATTACAAAACACCCATTCTGTGCGGCTAACAATTAAGTATGATATCATAGAGGCTACCTTATGTCAACCAGATTATTCTTGAATTACGCCGTCTTCATCTACCATCAAATCGTGAATTAGGTCATCTACATCATCTTTCTCTTTTCGGGAGCTTTTCTCTTTGTTCTCATCTGTCTTAGGAGCCACAGAGGTTAGTAACATTTCCTCTATCCTGTCCATTATATCGGAGTTTTCCTTCAAGAAATTTTTTACGTTTTCTCTCCCCTGCCCAATCTTTTCTCCTTGAAAACTATACCAAGACCCTGATTTTTCAACAATCTTTTGATCTGCAGCGCAATCTAGAAGATCTCCCTCTTTGGATATACCCGTACCATACATGATGTCAAACTCCGCCATCTTAAAGGGAGGGGCCACTTTATTTTTTACAATTTTAACTCTGGTACGGTTGCCCACAACGCTTTCGCCCTGTTTAATGCTTTCAATTCTTCGTACATCCAGTCGCATGGTGGAATAAAATTTTAAGGCTCGCCCGCCGGAAGTCACTTCCGGATTGCCAAACATCACACCCACTTTCTCTCGAAGTTGATTAATAAATGCTACGGACGTATTAGACTTATGAATTGCACCAGCTAGTTTTCGTAAAGCTTGACTCATCAATCTGGCTTGGAGGCCAACATGACTGTCTCCCATTTCTCCTTGAATTTCGGCTCTGGGAACCAGAGCTGCAACGGAATCGATGACAATAATATCCAACGCTTCACTTCTTACAAGCATTTCACAAATTTCCAGAGCTTGTTCTCCGGTATCCGGCTGAGATACCACCAATTTGTCAATATCCACACCAAGGTTTCGTGCATATTCCGGGTCCAAAGCATGCTCCGCATCAATAAAAGCGGCCTTTCCCCCTGCTTTTTGGGCTTCTGCGATCATATGCAGGGTGAGAGTTGTCTTCCCGGAAGATTCCGGGCCAAAAATTTCAATTATCCGGCCTCTGGGAATTCCGCCAATACCCGTCGCCATATCCAGGCTGATGGAACCGGTAGAAATGGATTCAATATTTAGTTTCGCACCTTCATCTCCTAATAGCATTACGGAACCTTGACCGTACTGCTTTTGAATTTGCTGCAAAGCGGCAGTTAAAGCTTTATCTTTCTCTTCTTTATTAATTGCCACGTTAGGGTCCTCTCTTTCTCTAATTATACAACGAACACGTGTTCGTTATTATAATACCTTTATTTTTCCAAAAGGTCAAGGGAAAATATATGGTAATATATGCCATTTTAGCCTTGTGCATATTCGGTGTCAATGTTCTTAATGATATTGTCGATTTTACTCAATCAATGGCAGTTCAATAAAATTTGTCGTATAAAATTCAACATACTGAGCACCGTATAATTCCGATTCCAATTTCTATTGACATTTCGACTCTGCATTCTTAAATCATAGATCTGTCCGCTGTAGAGTACAGCAATAAACACAAGTCCCACTGGTTTTTCGGGGGTACCGCCTTCTGGTCCTGCTATACCAGTAACAGAGATGCATAAGTCAGAGCCTGTTTTATTATACAATCCTTGCGCCATTTCCCGAGCCGTTTCCTGACTTACCGCACCATAGTGTTCCAATGTTTCATTTGAGACACCCAATTCATCGATTTTCGATTGATTGCTGTAAGTAACCAACCCCCGGTTGAATATCCGGGAAATCCCTGGTATTTCTGTGATTTGATAGGCAAATAAACCTCCGGTACAGGATTCTGCTGAAGAAAGAGTAATGGAACCTTCTAACAGCATTTCCCCTACTACTTCCAATAATTCCTGGTCCTCAGTACTATAAATATAGGATCCGATTTCCCCTCGGATTTTTTGAATCATTTCTTCCACTGCCTGTCTGGCTTCTTCATATGTTTTGCGCTTTGATGCGACTCTGATTGCTGTTTCTCCTTCCTTCGCATAGGTGGCGATGGTGGGATCTCCTTGTCCGTTTATGACGGAAAGAAGCTGGGTTTCTACTTGTGATTCCCCAATCCCGAAGGTGCGTATCATACGATGATAAATCACGTCTTCCGACAATGCCTCCAGGTAAGGCCGCACTTGTTGCTCAAACATAATTTTCATTTCTCTGGGAGGCCCGGGTAAACAGATAATCCTTTTTCCTTCATGCTCTAGAGAAAATCCCGGGGCTGTACCTTGGGAATTGGGAAATATCAGAGCATTCCCGGGAATATATGCTTGCTTTTCATTGTTTTCCGTCATGGTTCTTCCCATTTTATGGAAAGCTTCTCGGAGAGTATCCATGGTGGGTTGATGTAGCACAAGAGCTTCTCCCATGACCTCTGCAATCACTTCTTTTGTTAAATCATCTTGAGTTGGGCCTAAACCACCGGTAGTAATCACCAAATCCACTTCACTTAATACGTTTCGGAGCAATCGATTGAGACGTGTGGGATTATCCCCCACCGCGTGATGATATAACACATCTATTCCTAAAAGATTCAATTGATTGGATAAAAACACGGTGTTAGTGTTGACAATTTGGCCAAACAATAACTCGGTTCCAACACTTAAGATGGCAGATTTCATATGGTGAATACCTTTCTATTTTGATATATATATTCAATGCCGGAATAAACAGTCATGAAAAGAGATGCCCACAGTACAATCATGGAAGCCGTAACCCAAAATTGCCATGAAATGACAGGTATCAGCAATAACATAGGAACCGCCACCATTTGGAGTGCGGTTTTAATCTTTCCACTCATTCCTGCAGCAACCACCAAACCTTCGGATGCGGCTACAGTTCTCATACCTGCTACGATAAATTCTCGAGTCAGGATTACTATGAGCATCCATCCCGGAATCAATCCATTTTCCACCATGAGACAAAATGCAGAATAGACCAGTATTTTATCCGCCAATGGATCCATGATTTTTCCAAAGTTAGAAACCAGGTTATACTTTCTTGCAATTTGTCCATCAATCAGATCTGTAAGGGCCGCTAATATAAAGACGACAAAAGCGATTAGATGAAAGTTGAATAGAAAAAGCAGGATGAATATGGGGACAACCACCACCCTAGCTATGGTTAGTTTATTTGGTAAATTCATTTATGGTTCCTCCTGTGCTATGAGAAATATAACGGCCTACTAGGTCATAATCGAAGGCATCTTCTATCAGAACATGGACAAAATCACCTGGTTGGATAGATTTCCAAGAGGTAAATAATACACTATTGTCAATTTCTAGAGCATCAAAGGGAGATCTTCCATAATATGTCCCCTTTCCTTCTGTTCCTTCTACTAACACTTCCAAGGGTTTGCCGATTTTTGCTTGATTATGTATTCTGGATATTTCCAACTGTCTTCGCATAACGGCGTCTTTCCTTGCTTCCCGTTCCTCCTCCGGAATTTGACCTTCCATTCTACCGGCGGGGGTACTTTCCTCTTGAGAATATGCAAATACACCGAGGCGTTCAAATTTTAATTCTTCCACTCCATGTAATAATGTTTGGAAATCCTCTTCGCTCTCCCCGGGAAACCCGGTAATAAGTGTGGTGCGTATGTGAATATTTGGAACTTTTTCCCGCAACCTGCGAACCGTATTTCGGATGGATGTTGAGGTAGAACGGCGGTGCATTCTGTGGAGTACTCCATCCGCCAAATGTTGAATGGGCATATCGATATAAGGACATATTTTAGGCTCTGAGGCCATCACTTCCAACAACTCATCTGTAATACGATCCTCATAACAATACATCAAACGAATCCATTTTATCTTGGGAATTTGGCATAGTTTTCTTAATAGCTCCGGCAACTTTATCTGGCCATATAAATCACTTCCATATAAGGTGACGTCCTGAGCAATTAACACGAACTCCCGGCACCCCTTTTCCGCGAAGTAACGGGCTTCACTTAGGATTTCTTCCATATGTCGACTTCGGAAACTGCCACGAATTTGAGGAATGACACAATAAGTACAGTGGTTATCACATCCTTCGGATATTCTTAGAGTCATAGAATAAGGCTCTGGTTCCAATTTCCGGCATTCATAGCTTATAAACTCTGAGGGCTCTGAAGTGCAATGGATGCTGCGTTGGCCTTTTTTCAATTCACTGATTAATTGAGGAAGCTGAATGTAGTCGTTTACACCTACCAGCAAATCCACTTCTTCGATTTCCCGATATAAATCTTCGCTATATCTCATGGATAGACAGCCGGTCACCACAAGAAATGCTTCCGTTCTTTTCTCCTGGGCCAGCTCTAAAATCCGATAAACAGACTCTCTCTTGGCATCTTGAATGAATCCGCATGTATTGACAATAACCACATCTGCAATCCCTGGATCCTCTACAAAAACATGGCCCGCCGCCATAAGTAGGCCGCAGGCATGTTGTGTGTCATTCATGTTTTTTGGACAACCTAGTGTATCCATAAAAATTTTCATTCGTTCAGTCCTCTGTATTTTCTTCAACGGATAGGCCTTTCATAGCATATAGGTCCACTTCGGTCCAAAGCACTTGTCTCGGTCTAGAGCCATCAGCGGGTCCTATGATGTGACGTGCTTCCATCATATCGATCATTCTTGCCGCTCGATTATATCCGATTCGAAATCTTCTCTGCAGCATGGAAACGGAGGCTTGGCCGGCTCTTATCACCGTTTCGATGGCATCCTCCAATAGCTCGTCATGATCATCAGAAGTATCCTTGTCACCGTTTTTCTCCAGGCTTTCTAGAATGTGTTCTTGGTAATCCGGATTATTTCCTTGGGCTTTCACAAACTCTATAACCTTAGCAACTTCTCCATCCGTAATAAATGAACCCTGTAATCGTATGGGTTTATTGAGGCTCTGAGGACTAAACAACATATCTCCTTTTCCTACCAATTTTTCTGCGCCACTCATATCCAATATGGTGCGGGAGTCAAATTGACTGGACACTGCAAAAGCGATACGAGATGGAATATTTGCTTTAATTACACCGGTGATGATATCGACAGAAGGTCTCTGGGTAGCAACAATCAAGTGCATTCCTGCCGCTCTCGCCATTTGGGCCAACCGACAAATGGATTCCTCCACTTGGTTGGGAGCTGCCATCATCAAATCTGCCAACTCATCAATGATAATCACAATTTGAGGTAAAAGCTTTTCGGATAATCCCTCGGATTTCATTTTTTCGTTATAATGTTCCAAATCTCTTACCGAGACTTCTGCAAATCTCTTATAACGATCCGTCATTTCTGACACGGCCCAGTTAAGAGCCGCGGCAGCCTTAGAGGGATCCGTCACAACAGGAATCAACAAATGGGGTATTCCATTATAGCTTCCCAATTCCACCACTTTTGGATCAATAAGGACCAATTTTACCTCATCTGGCTTTGCTCGATACAGAAGAGAAGTTAAAATGGAGTTAATACACACACTTTTCCCGCTTCCGGTGGATCCCGCAATCAATAGATGCGGCATTTCTTTGAGATCTGCCACAATGGGCATTCCGGACAAATCCTTCCCAATGGCAAAAGCAATTTTTGATTTAGCACCTTTAAACTCTTTCGAACCAATCATTTCTCTTATGGTAACTAAATTCACTCTTTCATTTTCCACTTCAATACCCACCGCCGCTTTACCGGGAATTGGCGCTTCAATTCGAATGCTTTTTGCTTCCAAATTTAATGCAATATCGTCTGCCAACCGAGTAATACTGTTGACCTTCACTCCCACCTCCGGTTGAATTTCATACCGGGTTACCGTGGGACCTTGGGTTACCTGGAGAACTTTGGCGCCTACATTAAAATTGCGTAGAGTTTCCTCCAGTTTGGCGGCTCTGTTCCGTAAAGCCCCGGAATCTATTTGATCCCCTTTGGTTTTATTTTCTAATAGTAGTGTCAGTGGAGGAAACTCATATTTTCTCGTCGAAAGTTCCGTGGTTGCTTTCGTAGAATCAATGTTTCTATCTTTGATGCTCTTATCGGATTTTTCGGTTAAAACGGTCTCTTCCCCGGATTCTTCTTGCTTATTGTTGTCGGATAGTCCGTATCCCGTTGGGATCGGCATGGTTCCATCCAGGCCCATTCCTGAGACATGCTCCTTATTTGGTTCAAATAAGGAATCATCATTCATCAGCCTTAAAATCTTTAATTGTCCTTCTGACATTTTACCCGGTTGATAGGAAGGTTCTTCTTCCGATAGCATATCTTCTATTCCTTGAACTTCTGGTTCGTTGGTCACTTTCACGGAAGAATTCGACACTATGGGCCCTTGTTGTGTTTCCTTTTTCTCTTCAGGCTCTGGTCTCAAGGGAGGCATCGTGGCATGAGATTCCTCCTCGGAAATGTTTTCGTGGGAAATTCCCGCTTTTTTGCGTGCTCTCTTTTCAGCCATTGTTTCGATAAATTGAGATACGGGAGTATTTATCACCAATAGAAGGCAAATGAAAATCACCACGACGGAAAAAATCCAAAGACCGACCATCCCAAAAGCTTTCACCAGTAAAAGGGCGAGGACGGTACCCACCAGGCCTCCACCACTTAAAAGGGTACCTTGGTGGTAGAATTCCCCCATTGCCATGGGCCACAAATCCACAGGCCCCTCCGGAATAAATCTTCCAGCATTGATAATACAAGCCATAAGGAAAATGACAAATAGGAAAAATACGGATCTTCCGGTGATGTGCACGGTCTTTTTTGCAAATAATAGCAAGCCATATAATATAAGGTAATAGGGCAATCCCAAGGCGATGATGCCAAAGCACCCTTTCAGAAAGCTAGATAGAATATGACCAAACTCGCCAGCAGTATTGGTTTGTAGGGCAATCACCAGAAATACACCAATGGCAAGCAAAATAATCGCCCAAATCTCGTCCCTGACTCGAGAACCGGTTTTCGCACGAACTTGGGCTTCTTTTGCCTTGGTTTCTTTCGATGTCTTTTTGGTACTTTCTTTTGCTTTGTTGTTTTTGTTTTTCGAACCGGGGGGTCTTCCGGGCCCCCGTTTGGTTTCTGTCATGATAAACTCCTGTTTGAAATTAATGCAAGACGATATATAATAGCAAAGCCGCTGCCAAGGTCCATACGTAGATGCTAAACCAATATAGCTTTTTGCCGGCCACCACTCGAAGCATGGTTTTAATGGCCAGAAATCCAGATACTGCGGCTACCACCATACCAAGCAATATCGGGCCAACAAGAGATGCTTCCAGGCCTTCTTGAAATGCATCCGGCGCCTCCATAATAACAGATCCTAAAATAGATGGAATAGAAATTAAAAAAGCAAACTTGATTGCTACATTTCGTTCCAATCCGGAAAGTAGACCTCCCACCAAAGTAGAACCGGACCGAGACACCCCTGGCCAAATGGCAATTCCCTGAAACACTCCAACCAATAATGCATGATGCACCTTGATACCTTCTTCTTGATGTGTAGCTTTGGTATTTTTTCCTTTTCTTTCTGCAAAAAACAGCAGAATACCTGTCAAAAAGAGTCCTGTAGCAATCCAATGCAAGCTTAAATACATGGAAGCAAAGAGATCGTTAAATAATATACCAATAATACCGGTTGGTATGGTTGCAACGATAATCATGGCCCCCATTCTGCGTAGCGGCGAAGAATCCAATCGCAGCCCTTTCCCGGAAACCAAATCTGATATGGTGGCCCCCAGCTCCCGAAATAATGTCATGATATCCTTCCAATACACCATAAATACGGATATCAAAGTTCCCACGTGAAGCAATACGGCAAAAGGAAGGACTTTTTCTCCATCTATTTCAAAAAAATGCTGGAGTATAGCCAGATGACCAGAACTGGAAATGGGTAGGAATTCTGCAAGCCCTTGGATTAATCCGAGTATAAAAGCCTCAATGTACGTCAAATGAAGAGTCCCCTTTCTATGCCAAATATGCGGTATCATTATACCACAGCCCTAGGGAAAAAAATATGAATATTTCCCGAAACCCCTTACAATACCTTGCAAAGTGTGTATAATAAGGAGTAATTATTTCAGGAGGGTTACGGATATGAAAAAACAACCAAATATTGCCATTGTCGGTGCAACAGGCCTCGTTGGCTCCACCATTCTAAAAGTTCTGGAAGAAAGAAACTTTCCGTTTCAAGAATGCTATATGTTGGCTTCTGCCAAGTCAGCGGGAACTACGATATCTTTTAAAGGGAAAGATTATGTTGTAGAGGAATTAACAGAAAACAGCTTTGACAAAGATATAGACATTGCTTTGTTTTCCGCGGGAGGCGGTACATCACTAAAGTATGCCCCTATTGCAGCCTCCAAGGGAGCCATAGTCGTGGATAATAGCAGCGCTTGGCGCATGGACGAAAACGTGCCCCTGATTGTTCCAGAGGTCAATCCACAGGATGTCCATAAGCATCAAGGAATCATCGCGAATCCCAATTGTTCTACAATTCAAGCGGTGGTAGCTTTGAAGCCGTTGCACGATTGCTATGGGATAAAGAGAATCGTGTACTCTACATATCAAGCGGTGTCCGGTTCCGGACTAAAAGGAATAAAGGATTTGGAAAACGGGAAGAATGATGAGTATGTTCCCGTGGCATACCCTCACCCCATCTACAACAACTGTATTCCCCATATCGATGTATTTCTTGAGAATGGTTACACAAAAGAAGAGATGAAAATGATACAGGAGACCCATAAAATTATGGGAGACCATACCATTGCAATAACAGCTACCACCGTAAGAGTACCGGTGTTTGATTGTCACAGTGAATCTATCAATGTGGAATTAAAGCAGGAGTATGAATTGGAAGACGTAAAGAAATTGTTCCTTGAATCACCGGGCATTATTTTGGAAGATGCTCCTTCTGAAAACGTATATCCTCTGGCTAGAAATGCGGCAGGAACCGATATGGTTTATGTAGGCCGAGTTCGAAGAGATTTTTCCGTGGAAAATGGATTGAATCTTTGGGTTGTTGCGGATAATATACGAAAGGGCGCCGCTACCAACGCCGTGCAGATCGCGGAGCTTCTGATAGAACGGGCTTAAATAAAACTAAATAGGTGCTTTAAATCTTGAATAAACACAGCCGGTGATTCACCGGCTGTGCTTGTTTCTTCTTATGACACCGCCATGGATTCCACCATTACATGATGCAATCCTTAGCATTCCATCCAACGGTAGACCACAAGTTTTCCTCCTCCAATATTTTAGTGGCTTTTTCCGGGTCGCTAACCTTCATGATTAAACGAGCGGCACCACAGTTGGAATAACCATACATATACCGAACATTGATTCCTCCATCTGCCCAACGTTTTAAAATATGATGGAGTGTACCCGGTTCGTCGGGTACTTCTATGCCAATCACTAGAGTGGTCTTTACACTGAAACCTTCATTTTTTAGCCTTTCTTCCGCTTTTTCCGGATGGCTGACAATCATGCGGACGATTCCATATTCCTCTGTCTCTGCGATACTCAGTGCAGATATGTTGATCTTTTCTTGCTCCAACACGGAAGTAAGTTCTTCTAAACGTCCCGGTTCATTTTGTAGAAATGCAGTTAATTGTTTTACTATCATTTTTTCTCCCCCTTCCGAAGATCCAATACTCGCTTCGCCTTGCCTTCGCTACGTTCCAGAGCTTTAGGCTCTACTATGGTCAACTTGATACTGATGCCTAAGGTACTTTCCACTTGATGTCGTATACGGTTTTTTAATAAATTGATTGCATTTATTTCATCGGAAAGATAAGTCTCATCGATTTCCACCTTTACTTCTAAGGTATCCATCGCCCCTGTCCTTTCTACCACTAACAGATAGTGTGGTTTAGCTTCTGGTATACTGAGCAACACACTTTCTACTTGAGATGGGAAAACATTCACCCCCCTTATGATGAGCATGTCATCTGATCTTCCCTTTACCGAAGCCATTCGTACATTCGTTCTTCCACAGTCACAGGGTGTTTCATTCAGATATGTTAGGTCTCGCGTACGGTACCGCAGCAATGGCATGGCTTCCTTGGTTAGGTGCGTGAAAACTAGTTCTCCCAACTCTCCGTATTCCAGGGATTCTAAGGTTTCCGGATTTACTATTTCCGGGTAAAAATGATCTTCTGCCACATGAAGACCCTCTCCTATACCACATGCACAGGATACTCCGGGGCCCATTACCTCGCTGAGCCCATAAATATCATAGGCCTTGATATGTAACCCCTTTTCAATTTTTTCCTTCATTTGATGGCTCCAGGGCTCTGCGCCAAAGATACCGATTCGAAGTTTTAAAGAAGTCGGATCTATATTATTTTCCGCCAATACTTCCGCTAAATGCATGGCGTAGGACGGTGTACAGGCAAGAATGGTACTCTCAAAATCTTGAAGAAGTGTCAGCTGCTTCATGGTATTCCCTCCCGATATGGGAACTACAGCGGCCCCTATTTTTTCTGCACCGTAATGAAGACCAAGCCCTCCTGTGAAAAGGCCATACCCATATGCTACCTGTACTACGTCCTCTCTGTTGCCGCCTGTGCAACATATAGAACGTGCCACATTCTCCGAAAACATATCAATGTCTTTTCGGGTATATCCTACTACCGTAGGTTTTCCTGTCGTGCCGGAGGAGGCATGTAATCTTACCAACTCACTGGGGGCTACTGCCATCAATCCGTAGGGGTAATTATCCCGCAGGTCCTGTTTTGTAGTAAAGGGCAAATATTGAATATCTTCAATCCTTCGGATGTCCCCGGGTTCTACGCCCAATTCCTGCATTTTCCTACGATAAAACGGGACATTCTGGTATACCCTCTCAACTGTGCTGCGTAGTCTTTTCCCCTGTAGATGGGTCATTTCTTCTCTATTCATGCACTCTTTTGGTTCATTCCATATCATTTTGTTCCCTCTCACTTCCAGATATTCCCTATTTCTTATTTCTAAGAATAAAAATAACTCGCCTCCATAGAAGAGACGAGTTTCCCCGCGGTACCACTCTCATTGTCCACATTGGACCACTTAGAGACGTTGCCATCCCGTATCTCTATAACGGGAGAACCCGGATTTGCTTACTATTGGTTCAGCAAATCAGCTCGAGGGGGAACTTCCTTTGGGCTTTCCACATCGGTTCTCAGCTTGTCCGATTCTCTGTAGAGGAAAAATACCTAGTACTTTACCCTGTCAACGCCTTTTATGATGAAATTATTAGTATATTATCGAATAGAACAATAAATGTCAAGAGTATTTGTGAATTATAACAAATTTTTCCGAGCGTATAAAAAACAGCGCAGTATTTCTGCGCTGTTGATTGTTTTCCCTATGCTTCAGGTACAATTTCTTTCCCGTCATAATAGTTGCAATTTGGGCAAACTCGATGAGGAAGCTTTGGCTCGTGGCACTGCGGACAAGTGGATAATCCGGGGGCCTTCATCTTCATATTCGGGGCTCTTCTTTTGTCTCTTCTGGCACTGGAAGTCCTATTTTTTGGAACTGCCATTTCTACACCTCCTTACAAGATATTGCTCAAAAGTCTATTTTCGAACCATTTTATTATATAAAGGCGCACTATTGTTGTCAACCATTATTTTACACAATAATTTGGGAGGTTTCTCCTAAGCACCAGAAATGATGTGATATGTATCTCTAGCAATCATCAATTCTTCATTAGTGGGAACCAGCAGTACTTTGACCCTTGAATCTTCCGTTGAAATAATCGTTTCCTTTCCCCTTACATCGTTTGCTTTTTCGTCTAAACGAATACCCAGGTGGTCCATTTCTTGTAAAATTAATGATCTCATACCGATATCGTTTTCTCCTACACCTGCGGTGAAAACAATGGCATCTGCACCATTTAATTCTGCAATATACGCACCAATATAGAATTTTACACGATGTGCAAATACCTTGATGGCTAACTCGGCTCTCCGATTTCCTTCTTCTGCGGCAGTCTCCAAGTCTCTAAAGTCTGACGATACTCCGGAAATTCCCATAACTCCGGATTTTTTGTTAAGAATGGTATTCACTGCATCCACACTGATACCTTCTTTCTCTGCCAGGAAAGAAATAATGGCAGGGTCAATATCGCCGGAACGGGTGCCCATTACCAGTCCCTCTAAAGGAGTAAAGCCCATGGAAGTATTGATACATTTCCCATCTTTAACAGCGGTAATAGAAGCTCCGTTTCCGAGATGACATGTGATTACCTTGAAGTTGTTGGAATCCTTTCCTAGAATTTCAGCAGCACGTTCGGCCACATATTTATGTGATGTTCCGTGGAACCCATATCGTCGTACTCGATACTTATCATAATATTCATAAGGAATGGCATAAATAAACACTTCCGGGTTCATAGTTTGATGAAACGCCGTGTCAAAGACTCCCACCATAGGTGTGTTGGGCATCAATTCCTTGCAGGCAGCAATCCCCAATAAATTCGGGGGATTATGTAGTGGTGCCAAGTCCGTACATTCTTCTAATGCATCGATAACATCTTGGTTAATTTTCACAGAATATGCGTATTTTTCTCCTGCGTGAACCACTCGATGACCTACCGCCCCAATGTCTTCCATGGAAGCCAGAACACCATGATCCTTATCCAGTAAAGCTTCCAGCACATGGCCGATGGCATCCTTGTGATTTTTCATGGGTACTTCCAGCTTAAATTTTTCTTGTCCGGTCTTCTCGTGATTGATAAGCGAACCCTTGATACCAATTCTCTCCACCAAACCCTTTGCCAAGAGTGCTTCGTTTGTCATGTCCAAGACTTGATACTTCAGTGAAGAACTCCCGCAGTTAATAACCAATACCTTCATGTTAACCTCCTAATTTTTTAACGTCTTTTCGACATATTTCGACTATATTTTTATAGGCTTTACTACATAATCTGCGCCGGCATACAAATTATTACCAGAAGTTAAATTATACAAGTCGGTGGCTAATACATCATAATTAAGAAGTTGCCATAAAAGTGAATCGTCTCTAATATCCTTGTTGATATTGGTTATAATAGGTATTTTGGCGGACTTGTTCTTCTTAATTATTTTCAACAGTTTCGCACCGTTATCATTCATCGCAAGAATACGACCGTAAATAATCCTCTTCGCTATGATACGGTTCATAGAACTTTGGTCTAAGTGAACCAGTATGTGCATTAACATCCTTTGAATCTTCGTTTGCGCATATCTTTTGGAATTTACTTTCCGAATCAATTCCTCCATAGTCCCTACATTTCGAATTTCGCTTTTTAATCGATTTTCTAATCCTTCATTTACTGAAAAAATGGAGGACAATTCCTCCGGGGAAGAACGCAAAATCTCTGTCACTACCATAGGAAATAGGTCTTCCATATTTATGTTACACTTGCCCTCTAATTTGGCCAGATTACGATAGCTACCCATGGGCATATATTCAATAAACCCGTCCATTGTTTTTTGTTCATGATATTTTTTTCGTAATGCGGTAGCTGAAGCATAATCACAAGTAGGTTCTACATCATTATGAGATCCCCCTGCTCGGGGAATGGTAATGGCTTTTATGGAAGAATTGGTTTTTACCATTCTTTTTAAGTATTCCAGTGCTAATATGTTATTAGGTTCACGGACTATCCTTGAAGCCCCTTCTCCTGCATATTCTTCTAAGGCAAGCCCCCATGCTTTGGCATAAGAAACACCTTCATCGAGTTTTTCTTTTAGTAAGGTTTTCAATTCCTCCGGCTCGTTTACCAGTATTTTTGCAATTTCCTTTAATTCCTTAATGTCTCCACTCTCACTACCAAAGCTAATACAATCCACACAACCCAGTCCCTCCAATACGGATAGCCCCCCATAGGCAAAATATTCCGCACTATTACAAGCAAAAACAAAGGGAAGTTCCAATACCAAGTCCACACCACAGTCTACCGCGCAATGGGCCCGTGTCCACTTGTCGGCAATGGCGGGTTCCCCCCTTTGTACGAAGTTTCCGCTCATGACGGAAACCACAAAATCGGCACCTGTACGCTTTTTGGATTCCTCCAAGTGATACAAGTGCCCCTTATGAAACGGATTGTATTCTGAAATAATACCTAGTACCTTCATTAATCGATATCCGTCTGAGTTTTACGGGCCAACTCTTCGATTTCCTTTCGATTTTCTGCCAGGGTGTCGTTAATATTTCCAAAAGTTGTCTCTATGTCTTCAAACATCTTGATGAAATGCTCCCCGTTGAGCTGATCCATTTTTTGCTGAAAATTATATAATATACTATCAATATAATTGAATGCGGACATTTTCAATTCACGAACATTATCTTGGGCAACGGTCATGATTTCTTCCGCTCGGTGTTTTGCCTTCACAGTAATGTCATCATTCTCTATCAAAGCTTCCGCCTGTCTTCTGGCATCTTTCAACACCGTTTCATATTCCTGTTTTGCTTCGTTAAGGATTCGCTCCCTCTCTTCTTTAATCCACTGGGCTTGCTGTATTTCATCGGGCAGTTCAATGCGAATCTCTTTTACGATTTCTAATATCTCATCCGCATCTACCATAATTTTCCCGGTTAAAGGTACGGCCGCCGCGGTATCCACCACTTCTTCTATTTCTTCTAATAGTTCTAAAACCTTCATGGCTGAGCCTCCCAATTATTTATTCTTATTTTTTCTTGTGTTCCAATGCAGCCTTAACCACTTCCGGAACCAACCCTTCAATATCACCATTTAATGCATGTACTTCTTTTACAATACTGGAGCTTAAAAAACTTAAGCTAGGCTTGGTCATCAAGAAAATGGTTTCTACACAACCCTTATATAGGCGGGCATTCATTTGAGCCATTTGAATTTCGTACTCGAAATCCATGGTTGCACGAAGTCCTCGTACTACCACATTAAACCCTCGCTCATTCACATAATCCGCAAGAAGTCCCGTGAAGGTGTCCACTGTCACATTTGATAGATGCTTAGTGACCTCTTGTATCATGGCAACACGTTCTTCTTTCGTAAAATATGACTGTTTGGTTGGATTGCTGATGACACCTATCACCAGATGGTCATGAATTTTCGCTGCCCGTTCAATTAGGTCCATATGGCCATAGGTCAAAGGATCAAAAGAACCGGCATACAACGCATTGGTACTCAAAGGCATTTCCTCCCTTTAGTCTAGAAAGTATTATATCATATGAGCTTCCGCATAATCAAGGAATAACAAAGGGTGTTATCTCTGATAAAAGGTGATATGTGTTGTCCCATATTTTTTTGATTTTGTCGTCCGGAAAGAACCCACTTCATCCGGTAAAGTGTGCCGGTGATCTCGCTCTACGACAATGGTACCGTCTTCCTCTAATAAACCTTTTTTATCAATAGTCAACAAGATATCTTCTATCTCCTCCACATGATAAGGGGGATCAATAAATATTAAATCGAAAGGATCTTTCACTTGATTTAGAGCAATCCGATAATCTCCTGAAATTACAGTGGATTCTTTGGAAGCTCCCAGATGGTTAATATTGTCTTTTATCACTTGAATACTAGCCCGGTTATTATCTACAAAGACACAATGAGAAGCTCCACGGCTGAGGGATTCTAACCCTAATGAGCCGGTTCCTGCGAAAAGGTCTAGAACACGATTATCCGTAATGGTGTCCCCCAGCATAGAAAAAATAGCCTCCTTTACTCGATCACTGGTGGGTCGTACATGGCGATCCTTTGGAGTATATAATTTTCGCCCTTTGAATTTACCGGTAATGATTCTCATGTATCGACTCCTCTCTGATATAACCTAGCGAGAAACTCGTTCCAGCAGATTCTCAATTCGATGAGCTAAAAAGGGGTAATTGTCAAGACCCGGGTCTCCATCTAAAATAGTTTTGGCCTCCTCTTTGACCGTATCCAAAATGAATAGGTGCTTGCTTAAATCGGCTATCATTAATTCGGGAAGCCCATGTTGTCTTGTCCCAAACACTTCTCCTGGGCCCCTCAATTCCAAGTCCTTTTCTGCAATGTAGAATCCGTCGCTAGAACTAGTAAGAACTTCCAGTCTTTTCAATGCGTAGTCTTGATTGCTATTGGTTACTAAGAAACAATAGCTTTGCCTGGTACCTCTCCCTACCCGGCCACGGAGCTGATGCAACTGGGCCAGACCAAATCTTTCGGCATTTTCTATTACGATAACGGTGGCATTCTCTACGTGAATGCCCACTTCAATGACTACGGTGGAAATTAACACTTGAATTTTACCATCTTTAAACCGGGTCATGATGCTATCTTTTTCGTCACCCTTCATGCTGCCATGCAATAATCCACAGGTATGCGGCGCTAAAACAGTTTTTAACTCCGCATAGATTTCTTCTGCCGATCGCACGTCTTCCAGCTGCTCCGATTCTCCTATAAGAGGGGCTACAACATAGCATTGTTGTCCGTTGCTTAATATTCCGTGTATAAACTCGTACATTTTTTTCCGCTTTTCTTCGGTAAGAATTTTTCGAGTAAGAATTTCTTGTCTTCCTGGCGGAAGCTGGTCCACCATAGAAATATCTAAGTCACCATAAATAATGGCCGCCAATGTTCTGGGTATAGGCGTAGCCGTCATAACCAGTGTGTCTGTACCAAGGCCTTTTTCCATGAGACGAATTCGTTGATCCACCCCAAAGCGATGTTGCTCGTCAGTGATGACCAGGGATAGGTTTCGAAACCGAACGTGAGGCTGAATTACGGCATGGGTTCCAATTAGCACCGAACAATTGCCATTCCCCAACTCTTCCATAACATCCTGTTTCTCCTTTTGTGGTAGAGAAGAAATAAGGATCCTTACCGAAATCCCCAGAGGCTCTAAAATCCCTTTTACGGTGTGATAGTGTTGTTTTGCCAACAATTCCGTAGGAACCATCATAACTCCCTGAAAACCGCTAGAAGCCGCTTTATACAATGCGAGGATTGCAAGAATCGTTTTGCCGCTTCCCACATCACCTTGAACCAGCCGATTCATGGGCAGCTTATGATTCATGGAGTTTTCTATTTCCTTCCAAACCCGTTTTTGTGCAGCGGTTAGCTGAAAGGGTAATTTTTTAATCAATGGTTCATAAAATTCATCTTGTATATAAGAGTGGGCTTTTGGCTTTTGGCGATGTACCGCTCCTCGCATTAACAATCCCACCTGTAATAAAAACAATTCATCAAAAACCAACCGAAACTTGGCCTCTTTTAATTTGGTTTCATCTTTTGGAAAGTGAATATTCTCTAAGGCATATTTTAATCCACATAGTCGGTTTCGATTGCGAATATCCTCTGGTAAATAATCCGCTATAAGAGGAAGTAGTTCTATCGCTTGCTTTTGATATCTTAGCATTTCAATCTGACTGACCCCTGCGGTCAAGGGGTACACGGGTCGGATACCGTCTCTACTATCATCCTCCGGGGATAACTCTAGAAATAATGAGTAATCCGGGTGAAACATTTTTGGAAATCCCTTTTCAAGCTTCGGTTTACCATAAAAATAATATGTCTCACCAGTTTGGAAAACTTTCAGATAATATTGAGGTTGAAAGTAGAATATTTTTATGGTTCCTGTTTCATCTTCGCATAAAAGACGGAGGGGGCTTTTTCGACCATAACGGTACCCTCCTCCGGCAATTTTTATGACGCGGACCTTAATCAAAGCAGGTATTTCGTTTCCTAACATATTTATAGGCACCACAGTACGCCGATCCTGGTACTGCCTGGGAAAATGGAAGAGGAAATCTTGAATCTGCTTTATATGTAGTCGGGACAGAGCGTCCGCTTTTTTTGGCCCAATCCCTTTTAAAGCAGTAACGGAATCGTTAAGATTAATCATGCGTGTTCCCTCTTCACTTCAATATGCCTTCTTGTTAATTGCTGCGATAAGGTACCAGCGACTACAATTGCCACACTGTTGGGTTCCATTGAAGTGAAGATTTTGATATGGTTCTGAATATCTTCAATCAGCTGGTTGGTCACCCAGCCGATACTGGTTCCGAATCTGACAACCACAAAGACACGAACGTCCAAGCCCCGGGGACCCATGTTTATTTCAATATTACTGGCATCATCAAAATAACCGATTTTTGAGAATAAACTACCCACGATCTTTCCTTTCGCATTGGAAATGAATACTTTTCCCTCAAATCGATCCACAGCTTCTGTGATGATTTTGGTTATAACAGCTTTGGCAAT
The DNA here is from genome assembly GCA_964450985.1 of uncultured Oscillospiraceae bacterium. Taxonomy (GTDB): domain Bacteria; phylum Bacillota; class Clostridia; order Peptostreptococcales; family Anaerovoracaceae; genus JAAZGD01. The sequence goes on from CAYVFH010000002.1 coordinate 23,496, forward strand.
AGAAATGGTGCCGTATTCTGTCTCAAAACGATACAGCATAGGGATTTCTCCTTTGTGACGGTATATATGTTAATTATAGCATATAAAAAAAACCTGCATAGCAGGTTTTTTACTCTTATACGGCGCGGTTTACTTTTCCGGAACGTAAGCATCTTGTACATACATTGGCTCTTCGAATTGTTCCAGTTTCTTCTATTCTGACAGACTGGATATTGGCATTCCATTTTCGTCGGGTATGTCGGTTTGAGTGAGAAACATTGTTTCCCGAAACCTGACCTTTTCCACATATTTCGCATTTTCGTGACATTGACCGCACCTCCTTCTCTATATCTTAAGCTTTCGCTAATTTTTCTGCGGATACATCTCAAGTGGTAGATCCCATCTCCTGAGATGTCGAACAAACGATATTATAGCAAATATCATTCCTCATTACAAGCATTTTTTCTTTATATTATTCTCTTTCAAAGAAGCTGGTTTTTGATATAATGAGGCCAAGTACAGAAAAGGAAGAGAATTCATGACAATATATAAAAAGATTCCGATTATCTTGTGTGTTATCCTTCTGCTAACAGGATGCGACTTCATGCTAAAACCCCAAGAAATCAATGTAAAAGATACCATATTCACCGAATATGAAACCATGGTGGATGCGTTGCTGGAGATCGAAGATGTTCAGGAAATTTCCAACTATTTATATCTTTGGGGCCAAACCAAGGGTTTGACTGCGGAGCGAGACCGTCACGGCATTGTGGTTTTGGAAAGTTGGTCTCCATCCAGTGAAATTCATGATTTCATTACCTTAGAATGTGAATTTAGTGTGGAAAATCGCCAAGAAGATTTGCGGAGTGTGGCTTTTGCTTTGGCATTTATTCAGAATTCCTCGGTCACAGACCCGATACGTGTGCTTTTGGTCCCTTATAGCCCGGGGAATCATTTTGGCGCCGACCATTTAAATTCCAAATACCTAACTTCCCCTTTTATCAAACTGAATACGAAAGCACCTTCTGAAATTATCATTTCTGAAGCAGGTTCATGGGAAGCCACCATCCATCGAAATACCAAAGCGGTGTCACCCAAGTACCCCTTTGCGTATGAAATATCAATAGGGGGAATTACCTCTTCGATACTAATGGTCAATGATTCGGACATGCCAAATGCCATTAAACAAATCGGGAATTTTCTAGCAACCTGTAAATCCAATGGGATGATCCTTGAGTTAGCGGAAGTACAAGGGGAGACCCATTTCGTGCCGGAAACAGGAGACTATTCTTCTACTTCGTCCGCTATTATCGTCATTACGCAAAATGACCTGCTTAAATTGGAAAACATGATGATTGACCTTCAAAATCAAATAGAAAATGAGTATTCTAAGACCTACTCAAACATTAATGTTGTTTTCACGGAAGTAGAAATGCCTCCCAAGGTTTTTTCGTTAGAGGATACCGATAGAATTATCAGCTTCTTATATACCATCTTTGATGGCCACTACGATTTTGAGTCTCAAACCATGTCTCTTATTACTTCCTTGTCCGCTGAAAGTGATCGATTTAATAGTAGCCTTCTATGGTGGAGCGATTCTACCGTTGTGTTTCAGGAAATGAGCAAAGACTTGGATGTGATTACCAATTTAAACGATATGAACTATGATTTAATCGGCAGGCATGCCGGTTGGCACGGAAATCCGGAACTACCTTGGATAAAAAACCTGTTGGAATCTACAAAATCACCACCGCAGAGTACCATTGCCCCTTCTTCCTTGGCAATCTATCAAAAGAGAGATTCTGAATTGGAAATGGTGTCCTTTGGTGTAGACTTGAAGGATTGTGAAAAACAGTGGAAAATCCTTTCCGCCTTTTTGGAAAAACAATAATCCTTCTCGTCTGTGTACAATGTCTTTTTTAAGTATTCCAAATTTCATTGCAATACGTACGAATAGCCCGGTCCGCGGAGAAGACTCCAGATTTGGCGATGTTGATTAATGACATCTGATTCCATCGACTGGAGTCCCGGTAAACATTTTGTATGTCTTGCTGAGCTCTTTTATAGTCGTGAAAATCCTTGATGATAAAGTACTGGTCCGGAGGACCGTTATAACCTGTAGTTAATGTATTTACAATATCACCAAATGGTACATTGTTCACACCGTATGATATAAATTCTAATATTCTTCCCAAATCCGGGCTCTCAATAAAATAGGATATCGGATTATATCCCCCACCCATACGTAGAGTATCCACTTCTTCAGCGGTCAAACCAAATAGGAACATGTTTTCTTCTCCTACTTGATTTCGAATTTCCACATTGGCGCCATCCAAAGTACCTAAAGTGATGGCTCCATTTATCATCAATTTCATGTTGCCGGTCCCGGAAGCTTCTTTTCCGGCCAACGAAATTTGTTCCGAAACCTCTGCCGCGGGCATTAAAATCTCCGACAAAGAAACCGAATAGTTTTCGAGGAAAATCACTTTTATCCGTTCTCTCGCCAGAGGATCCTTTTCCAGCATTTCGGAAAGATTCACTGCAAAACTGATAATCTGTTTGGCCAAATAGTATCCGGAAGAAGCTTTTGCAGAGAACAAAAACGTACGCGGAAATATGTCTTCGTTGGGATTTTCTTTGATTCGTAAGTATAAATCTATGATGTGAAGTAAATTTAGAAGCTGTCTCTTATATTCATGCAATCGCTTTGCTTGAACGTCAAAAATAGAATCCGGATCCACAAGTATCCCATTGTTTTCCCGAATATACTCCCCCAAACGCAGTTTATTTCCCCTCTTAATCTGCCCTAGAGTTTCCACTACAGTGTCATCATCCACAAATGCCATTAGCTTTTCCAATTCTCCCGCTTCTTTGAGAAACCCATCGCCGATGACATCTTGAATCATCTCCGTCAAAGCGGGATTCGCCTGACAAAGCCATCTTCGATAAGAAATCCCATTGGTTACGTTGGTAAACTTACTGGGATATAACCGGTTAAATCCCGGAAACAAGTCTTTTCGAATGATATTACTGTGCAATTGCGATACACCGTTTATTTTGTGGGATGCCAATACACACATATTTGCCATGAAAATCTTTCCGTCATGAATGATGGAAAGATCGGATGATACCTCATCTTGGCCCCATGCCTTATGAATCTTTCTTCGAAACCGTTGATCTAGCCCACTAATGATCTCCCCCATTCTGGGTAAAAGTTCGTTGAATAGTTGTTGATCCCAGGATTCCAATGCTTCCGGCATGACGGTATGGTTTGTATAGGTTACTATGTTTTCCACTAGTTCCCATGCATATTCCCAATCCATTTCATATTCGTCCATTAGAATTCTCATGAGTTCGGGTATGACCAACGAGGGATGGGTGTCATTTATATGAACAGCAACTTTGTCCCCCAGGTTATGTATAGTTCCATATCGAGCATAATGCTTACGAACCATGGACTGCATGGAAGCGGATACAAAAAAATACTGTTGACTTAGTCGCAAAACCTTTCCTTGAGTATGGGTATCTTCCGGATATAATATTTTGGAAATTACCTCAATTTGATGCTGTTCCTCCATGGCCTCCAGATACTTTCCCTCTGAAAATAGTTCCATGTCAATCACTTTGGGAGAGGTGGCTTCCCATAAACGTAGACTGTTGATGGTGTTGCTATGGTATCCCGGTATGTACATATCATGTGGAATGGCCAACACCTCTTTGCTTCCAATTTGAACGGTTTCCGCCTCTTCCCGGTTTTTCACCAGCCAACAATCTCCCAAATCCATCCACAAATCCGGTTCTTCCTTCTGTCGATTCTCTGAGATAACTTGTTTAAATATGCCATACTCATAACAGATAGACATCCCATGGCCTTTTATATTTTGTGTTGACATGGCATCCAAATAGCAGCTAGCCAATCGTCCCAGCCCGCCATTTCCCAACCCTGCGTCCGGCTCCATCGCATATAAATCTTCCACATCAAACCCTAATTGGTAAATGGCTTCCCTCAAAGATTTTTCAAACCCAAGATTATATGAATGATTGCGAAGAGATGTCCCGGGAAGAAACTCCATTGACATATAGTAGACTTCTTTTCCGCCCCTTTTCTCATTAAAGTCCGATTTGGAATAGATGTCCGCCATGATATCGCGCACCACCCGACAGGTGGATTTATATATTTGCCGAAGAGAAGCTTTATCTGTGGTTTTGCCATAATCCCACTTTACTCTTTCTTCAATCAGCTTTTTTAACTCGGAAGCCACGTAACTTTTCTTCATAGTTATCACCTTTCTGTGGTCACTTTTCATTGTCTGTTACAAGTTGTTTATACAATTCCTCGTTAATTATACATGACCTTTTTTCGGATGTACAGTACGCCTTCCACGGTTGACAGAAGCAAGCCATGTGACTAAAATGAAAAATACACTATTATAAGATGCCGGAACAAAAACTATTAAGAGGAATGAAACATGAAAAGAATTTTTAACCATGACATCATGACGGAAATCAAAGAAAGATGGTCTCCCAGAGCATTTCGGGAAGAGCCCATTACAAGAGAAGAGATTCTACCCCTATTAGAGGCCGCCAGATTTGCCCCCTCCTGCTTTAACGAGCAGCCATGGAGGTTTCTTATCGCAGATGAAGAAAACCTGAGAAAACAGATGATTGGTGTCCTGACGGAGAGCAATCAAGTGTGGGCACGAAGAGCCCCTGTGCTAATTTTGATATGTAGCAAAGAATTATTCCAACAAAATGGAAAGGACAATTACTGGAATATGTTCGACGCAGGAACAGCCTGGGGGTATCTATCCTTGGAAGCTCAAAAAAGAGGGTTTATAACCCATGCCATGGGGGGATTTCGTAGAAAAGAAGCAAAAGAACTCTTTCAATTGCCAGAAGACGTGAAACCAATAGCCGTGGTGGCAATTGGTAGATATGGTGATAAACACAGCCTTCCTCCGGATCTTCAGGAAAGAGAACATCCTGAAATTCGAAATGATATAGATGATTTGCTACTATAATCATGAAAAGAACCGGCCTTTCGAGAGAGACCGGTTCTTTCTTGATATACCACAACAAGTGTAGTAAGTAAGGCATATAATTGATTTCGTAGTGAATGGTCCTATTCTTTTCGCTCCACATACGTGGTATGTAGCAAATCGTGGGATCGATGGCCCAAAGGTTGCTCTAAGAACTTCTCATAGATTTCCGTAATAAAGGGATTCTCATGAGACTTCCTAATTTCTTTGTTTTCGTCGATCCGATATAGTCCTTCCATCCTTTTCTTTCTCACATCGTCAGTGGTCATTCTGGGCTGACCGCCACCGCTGATGCACCCTCCCGGGCATCCCATGACTTCGATAAAGGTGTGTGGACTCTTCTTCTCTCTGATTTCCTGGAGCAGTTGTGCCGCTCCCTTCAACCCACTGGTACTGGCTACACTAACACTGGCACCCTCCAAAAATTGGAACGGCTCTTTCGTACCTTCCAGAGTCAAAGTTGCAATCTTAATTCTTTCTAATCCTTTCATGGGCTCTACTCTCAACGCCTCAAAGGGAATCGGTCTTCCGGTTACAATTTCGTAAACCGTTCGTAAAGCGGCTTCCATAACCCCACCGGTGACTCCAAAGATATCAGCGGCACCGGAAGATAAACCCAATGGATTTTCAAATTCTGCCTCTTCCATTTCATTAAAAGCAATTCCGGCATCCTTAATCATTTTGCCCAGCTCTCGTGTGGTCAATACCGCATCTACATTGGGCACACCATCGTTTACCATTTCCGGTCTTTCGATTTCAAATTTCTTAGCAGTACATGGCATAATGGAAACCACAAACACATCCTTGGGGTCTTTCTTGATGGCCTTAGCATAATAGCTCTTTAATAGAGCTCCCATCATCATATGGGGTGATTTACAGCTAGAAATATGAGAAAGTTGATCCGGATAGTAATGTTCTGCATACTTAATCCATCCGGGACTACAACTGGTAATCATGGGGAGTGCCGGTGGCTGATCCATGATCTTAAAGCCTGTCTTTTCCGCCTCTTTTTTCGTGATGGCTCCCAAATGATAGAAATGATTGACCAATCTCATTAACAGCTCATTTCCCTCTTCGATTATCGTAAGGTCTGCCGCAAAATTGGTGTCGAATACGTGGTCAAAACCCAAGGCCTTCAGTGCGGAAGCCATTTTACCAGTTCCGTCAAATCCCGGTTCATACCCAAACTCTTCTCCAATAGCCACACGAATGGCAGGAGCAGTCTGTACAATGGTTATTTTGTCCGGATCTAGCAAAGCTTCCCAAACTTCTTCGATCGCGTCCTTTTCTTGCAATGCTCCTACCGGACATACGGTGACGCATTGTCCACAATTGGTACAACTTACATCTCCCAGAGGCAAGCTCATCCCTCCTTCAATAACCGAGTTGAACCCTCGATTTTGCAGGTTGAAAATGCCCACACCCTGAATTTCATTACAAACCGTCACGCACCGCCGGCATAGTACGCACTTACCATTATCTTTTACAATAGAAAATGAAGTGACGTCCTGGCTGGAATCCGACCTTTCCCCTTCAAATCGCGTCTCCTTCACATGAATCAGTTGTCCCAATTCCTGCAATTCGCAATTGTTATTCCTGCTGCAAACCAAACAATCCTTGGGATGATTGGACAACAACAGCTCATACAGAACTTTTCTGGCTTGTCGAACTCTCTTGGTGTTGGTTTGAACCACCATCCCCTCCGTAACCTCCGATATACAGGAGGCTTGAAGGTTTTTCATTCCATCCACTTCCACCACACACATTCGGCATGAGCCGGACTTGTGTACGTTTTCCAAGTAGCATAGATGTGGAATATAGATGTTGTTCACTTTTGCGGCCTCCAAAACGGTAGTCCCCTCGGGGACGGTTACAGGATTGCCGTTAATTGTTAAATTTACCACTCAAATCACCTCCTAAATCCGGTAATCACATCGCAAGCATCTCATGGCTTCTGCCATGGCATTCAAGCGATGATATCGATAGGCCACTTCTTGGAAGTTGTCCTTTCGAACTTCCGGCGGCAAGAAATCCATTGGAAATCTTTCATGCTCTTCCAACTCGTTTTCGTTAATGTCCATGGGAATTTCAATAGAATCACCCTTGTACAATTCACCCGTACCTCCCAGGTACATATCGATGGACTGTGCGGCTTTCTTCCCATCTGCAATGGCATAAATGGCTACATATGAGCCTCGAACCACATCGCCTCCGGCAAAGACTCCCTCAACATTGGTCATTTGAGTGTCCGCATTTACGACGAATGTATCGTTATCTGATAAGTCAAATTGATAAGGTCGAGTATAATATAGTTCTGTATGTTGGCTTACCGCAACGATTACACGGTCTGCAAGGAACGTCATGGTTTCACCGGGCACCTTCCCCACTTTGTTTCGGCCATCGGTAGCAAAACCGATGGGCTTCATCTTTTGTAGACGAATACCGGTCACACGATCCGTTCCCAAAATTTCGATAGGCTCCCATAGTTCATGGAGGAAAATGCCTTCTTCCAAGGTTTCGTCGATTTCACGAGGATGAGCTGGCATATCCTTCCGAGTTCTTCGATAGAACATGTGGACTTCTTTGGCACCCTTTCGCAAAGATACTCTTGCGGCATCAATGGCCGTGTTTCCTCCACCGATTACGGCAATCACTCCGTTCATATCCTCATGTGTAAAATCATCCTGCTGTCTCAAAAAATCCAGTCCGGGGTGAACACCGGGCAAATCCTCGCCAGGTATGCCTGCCAATAAGGATACATTGGTACCACTACTGATAAAAATAGAATCATGTACGTCTTTCAACTTCTGGAAGGATACATCTTTTCCGATTTCCACGTTGGTCTTAATCTTCACACCCACTCTTTTTATGGTCTCAATTTCCTTGGCCAATACATCCAGAGGTAGTCGATATTCCGGTATGCCATACGCCAGTACACCACCTGGAATCTCATGCTTCTCATAAATAGTAACATCATAACCCAGCTTGGCTAGATAATATGCACAAGTTAGACCGGCAGGCCCTGATCCTATAATTCCAACAGACTTGTCCTTCTTTGGAAGTACAGGGTCTGATAATGGTTCTTCTAGTTTGAAGGCCTCATCGGCTGCATATCGTTTCAAATCTCGAATGGCTATGGCTTCATCCAGCTGACCTCTTCGACATTTACTCTCGCATGGATGGGTACAAATTCTACCACATACCGAAGGAAGTGGATTTTCCTGCCGAATCAAATTATAGGCATCGATGGGACGGCCGTGGGCAATAAGAGCAATGTACCCCGGCACGTTAATGTGAGCAGGACAAGAGTTTTCACAGGGAGAAATAAACAAATCTCCACAAACTCCCGCCTGACAATAATCGTTACGTATATGTTGATCATACTCATCTCGGAAAGACCGGATGGTGGATAAAACCGGGTTCGGCGCCGTCTGACCTAATCCGCATAGAGCGGTGTCCTTAATGGTTTCTGCCAACTCAATCAGTAACTCCACGTCACCTTCTTGCCCCTTTCCTTGTGTGATTCGCTCTAGGATTTCCAGCATTCGCTTTGTTCCCACTCGGCAAGCCAAACACTTGCCACAGGATTCTTCCTGAACAAAATCCATAAAATATCGAGCCATATCTACCATACATGTATCTTCGTCCATACAAATGAGACCACCAGAGCCCATAATGGCTCCTAGCTCCGCCAAAGACTCATAATCCACCGGGACGTTCAAGTTATTTCCTGTAATACAACCTCCGGAGGGACCTCCTGTCTGTGCTACCTTAAATCGTTTCCCATGAGGAATTCCTCCACCAATATGGAACAGTATTTCTCCCAGTGTGGTACCCAGAGGAACCTCAACGAGGCCTGTATTATGAATATCACCCGCTAAAGCAAACACTTTGGTTCCCGGACTTCTTTCAGTGCCATATTCTCTGAACTTTTCAGCACCTTTCAAAATAATAGTGGTTATATTGCCCAATGTCTCAACATTGTTGATGACGGTAGGTTTTCCATGTAGTCCACTGTCCGACGGATAAGGCGGCTTTTGTGTGGGTTCTCCACGTTGCCCTTCCACGGATGCAATGAGTGCTGTTTCCTCTCCACAAACAAATGCCCCCGCCCCGATTCGAATTTCCAAGTTAAAATCGAAGTTGGATCCCAAGACACGTTGTCCTAGAAGCCCTACTACTCGAGCCTTCTCAATGGCTGCCTGCAGTCTTTCGATGGCAATGGGATACTCAGCTCTCACATAGACGTAGCCTTGGGTGGCACCGATGGCATAACCGGCAATCATCATTCCTTCTATAATATTGAAAGGATCTCCCTCCAATAAACTTCGGTCCATAAACGCACCAGGATCTCCCTCGTCCGCATTACAGATAATGTATTTCTGATCACTGTCATTCTTAGCAGCCAGTTTCCACTTGGTTCCAGTAGGAAATCCTCCTCCACCTCGGCCTCGCAATCCGGATTTGGTAATTTCTTCTATTACTTGCTCCGGAGACATTTCATGCAGAGCTTTATCCAAAGCTAAGAATCCATCCCGTGCGATATACTCTTCCAGAGAATTAAAGTCTAATTCTCCACAATTCTTCAGTACAATTTTTTCCTGCCCCTGGAAGAAAGGAATATCTTTTATATACGGGATTCTTTTTTCTGTCTGGGGTTCAATATATGTGAACTCTTCCACAATTTTTCCGTTGATAAAGTGCTCTTCGACTAGTTGCGGCATCATCTCCGGAGTCAGATAGCAATATAATACATTTTCCGGTGCAATCAAAAGAAGTGGTCCCGCATCACAAAGTCCCATACAACCAGTGACTTTGATTAAGACCTTCTCTTGCAAATTATGCTTTTCCAATTCTTTCATGAATTGCTCTTTCACTTGGCCTGCCTTGGATGAAACACATCCGGCACCCGAGCATATGGTTACAGTCCAGGAGAATCCTTCCTTAAAACGGTTGTACTCTTCTCGTATGGTGAGAAGATCCTTCGCATTCAATATCTTTCCTTTCATTTATCTCACCTCCTACTCGTACTGATCCAAAATGGACTGAAGACGAGCGGGGTTCACTCGCTTGTGGATATTATCGTCAATACTTATGGCGGGTGCTAGGCCACATGCGCCAATACACCGCTTGATTTCCATGGAATATCTCAAATCTTCTGTCGTTTGTCCCACATCGATTCCCAACAAATCATTCAGCTTTTCGATAATCTTCTTTCCCCCTTTTACATAACAAGCCGTTCCCAAACACACGCTAATCGTGTGTCTTCCTTTGGGCACAGTATTAAAAAAGGAATAGAAGGTTACTACCCCACTAACTTTTGAGAATGGCAAATTCATGGTTTCTGCAATAAACTTTTGCGTGGGAAGAGCAAGAAATCCGAATATGGATTGTGCATAATGAAGAATTTGAATCAAATTATCTTCATTGTATTGGTAGTCCTTTATCACTTGTTCCAGTAATCGATACTTTTCATCTTCCGAAATATTGTCTACATGACAATTCTCAGCCTGAGCCATGCTGACACCTCCTTTTCAAATAAAATTTCTGCCGTTTGTTAAAGAAATATCTATCTTTTGATTGTTAATTATATCACACAAAACTCCCATTGCAAGGCTTTTTTCAAAATTAAGACAATTTCGAATCAATTATTCTTAGAATCCTTCTAATCTTGGCATAAAAGGCTCGGATTATAAAACAAAAACCGCCATTTGTTAAGCCTTGGCGGTTTTATAATGATTATAACATTAGAATATACTATCTGCTATTTTTCCACGTTTTATTTGTTATATCTCTGTTCTTTTAGAATATCCCGGATTTCCCCCAGTAAAACCTCTTCTTTTGAAGGTTCTGGTTCTACTACAACCTCTTCCTGCTCCGTGTCTTTCTTCTTCCTTGATTGTATCATTTTTATAGCCAGAAATATGGAAAAGGCAATGATGAGGAAATCTACCACGGACTGGATGAAACTCCCGTATAATATGGCTGCTTCCGGGGTTTCTCCCATGGCTGGGGTGATGACATACTTCAGGTCCATGAAACTAATACCACCCATCAACATTCCGATAATTGGCATGATTAAATCATTAACCAAAGATGTGACAATCTTTCCAAATGCTCCTCCAATAATAACGGCTACTGCCAAATCAATCACGTTTCCCTTCAAGGCAAATTCTTTAAATTCTTTCATCATTTTTGCTTCCTCCTTGTGATACTTTCTCTAATCGATTGATGACCCATGCCGTTAATTCATTGAGTGATGGATGAATGACCATAGAATCTTGAATGGGCATGTAACTACCTAACTCTGGACACATGATCCGAAGTTCTTCCAAATCCGAAGAGGTCCTTGCTCCCTTCCACTTCTCGTTTCTTTCACAATTCTGTCCCGAATTCATTAAATATACGAAGGGTTGCAACAGAATAGCCGCTTGGGGCCCAACGATATGTACACCCAATATCTGGTTGTCCTCGCTGACTAATATTTTAATAAATCCTTCGTCTGAATCCCCTCTGTCATAGCCCATGGCGATCCCTCCCGCCACTTGGGAATACTTGTGTCTCCCCACATAGTACTCTTTATGTGTCTCTCGAACCTCCCGTTCCGTTAACCCTACATGGGCTACTTGAGGGTGCGTGAATATTGCCCACGGTACGGCTCGATAATCCGCTTTCTTATTCCCATCTTGTTGTAAATTTTGTGCCACCACATCCGCTTCATGATTGGCTTTATGGCGGAATTGATATTTCCCGTTAATATCACCAATAGCCCAAATATGATTCTTGTTGGTTTTCATATACTCATCCGTAATAATATATCCCCTTTCATTAGTTTGAACACCTACTGCGTCAAGATTTAGTTTATCTGCATTGGATACCAGTCCTGAGGCGACAAATATTTCTTCTCCCAATATCCAGCTTTCTTCCCCGTTTTCTTGGTTTTTCACCAATACCCCCTTGTTTCCATTTTTTAAATCTGCAGATAAGGCCTTGTGTCCCGACAGAACCTGAATGCCACTCTGGCGAAATATTTTTTCCACTAATTGGCTTACTTCCTCCTCTTCGGTAGACAAAATTCGATCCCGCATTTCCACCAATGTTACCTTCGTCCCAAAGGATGAAAATATGTGCGCAAATTCTGCACCAATTGCTCCGCCTCCCAGAATAATCAATGATTTCCAAGGTGATTCCGGAAATTTTTCGCCGAAAAATGTTTCAGATGAAACATAGCCTACTGATTCTAAACCTGTAATGGGAGGTACAAAGCTACGGGCTCCTGCGGCCAGCACAAATCTATCACTCTCAAATACCCCTTCTTCTCCGTCTTTTGATACCACCTTCATCTGATGTTCAGCAATAAAAGAACCGGTACCATAATATACATCAACGTTTTCAAGCCGCGCCAACTTTGCATCCACTTTCCTGCTAACATTAATCTGACTCCACATACGTTGTGAAATGGTCTCCCAATGGATCTGAGGCGCCATAAATTGCAACCCTACTTTACCCGCTCTTTCGGACTCCCGAATCAAATCAGCGGGTGCTACCAATATTTTGGAGGGTATACACCCACGGGTTAAACAAGTACCCCCTAACTTGGCTTCTTCAACTAGGGCACAACGCATTCCAAGTCCAATGGCGGCTTCCGCCACAAATAATCCTGCGCCTCCTCCTACAACAGTAATATCATACTTTTTCATGGAACTCCTCCCAAAGTGGTCAATTCACGCCACCGAATTGTGGCAGTATACTTGTTTCACTTACTTTAACATCTCAATAAATGCTTTGCTTAACAAGGGATCAAATTGTGTGCCAGCGCAATTTTCAATCTCTTCCAATGCTTCTAAGCGGCTCAATGCTCTTCGATAAGGGCGGTCGTGGGTCATGGAATCATAAGCATCTGCCAAAGATAAAATACGCGCCATCATGGGAATATCTTCTTTTGACAACCCTTCCGGATATCCTTTCCCATCCCATCTTTCGTGATGGTACTTCACTGCATTTGCTATTTCAGAATTCTCTCCCACATGTCGCAACGCATATGCCCCGTTAAGGGGATGTTTTTTAATCTCTTCATATTCTTTTTCATTTAATCCAGAAGGCTTATTTAAGATGTCTCTGGAAATCAGTGTCTTTCCGATATCATGAATTAAGCCCGCGTAATAAATGAGCATCGTTGTTTTTTCATCGTAGTTCAAATAATCCGCTACCGATCTTGACAATTCGGCTACCTGATCGCTATGGGAGTGAGTATAACTATCGTGTATCGATAACAATTCCACCATAGCCATCATCACTTCATGGGTAATGGTATTTTGCAGAGATGCCAATTCCTCCTCTTTCTTTTGAAGCTTCTCGTGAAATCGAGATTTAGTGTCTGTAAATTTGGAAATATTATTTAGCCAGACTTCTACCTGATATTTACTGACCTCGTTATTTTTAAAACCCTCCGGAGGGACGAAAAATGGATTTTCATGAATACTATTTTTCCATATTATGAGAGGATGCAACTGAATAATACTTATGATTAAGCTGTCCGAAAACAAATGTCGACTATAACGGCACAAAGCCGTGACAGGGTAGTTGTCAAAGACTCGTTCATTTAACTTCCATTCATACTCAATGATTAAATCACGACCATCTTCGTAATCTAATACCCAACTGATTTCTCCTGTTACAGCCAGTCCGGAGTATCCATCCCGAATTGCTTCTCTGGTTTTTTCTTGTAAAGTAGCAATCATTCTGTCCGGATTGAATTTTCCTTCCTTGGAATAGGATTCCTCCTTCGTCATCAACACCAAATCTCCCTTTTTCCCCATATCTTCCGTCAATACCGTTAGATTATCCAGGATTTTTGATGTGTTATCATCTCCGACGATATATAAACACCGTTGGTTTTGATGGAGTGCTGCATAAACATATCCCGTGATATAATCACCAATTTCGCTTTCACTTTCGTAGATAGCTACCAAGTGATCCCCCGGTTGTATATGTAAAGCCTGATCGATAATATTTTGGTTTATCATATATGAAATCCCCCCACCATGTTCATTTCATACTTTAAATTCCAAAAACGCAATTTCGTTGTACTTTTGCTTTGTACATATTTTCATCGATTACCTGTAATAACTGGTCTCTGTCAATAAGATTCTGTTCATTTCTGCAAGTAACTCCGATACTTACCGTTAGCGGTGATTCTAGATGTAATGTGTCTCTACTTTCCTTTTCCAATGTGCTTCTCAGTCTTTCGGCTGTTAACAATCCACCTTCCATGGTAGTATCTGGAAGACATACGATAAACTCATCTCCACCGTAACGCCCCATAAAATCGTTTGGTCGTAAGGACCTAGATACAAGCTCAGCAAATTGCTTTAACACCTGGTCTCCATAAATGTGGCCATACTGATCATTGATATTTTTAAAGTAGTCCAAGTCCATCATTAAAACGCATACGGGCTTATTTCGAATTTCTTGAATTTCTAATTCTAATCCCAACTTTTCCAAAAAGGAACGTCGGTTCAAGACTCCTGTAAGATAGTCATATGAGGCGTGGTATTCCATGGTTTTTCGTGCCAGCAAGTTTTCGTGTTCTTGGGTTTTCCTCTGGCTAATATCTCGAATAATTAAAGCGGTCCATTGTTGTCCCGCTGCATCCAGAAATACTTTCGAGGAACTTTCCGCAGGAAAAATGGTTCCATCCTTTTTGATATAGTTTAACTCACCACTATATGCGCCGGTTTTTTTACGAATCTGAAGAGCTTGTATAATTTTTGGATCCTGAACATCAACCAATCCTTTCCTCCCAATACTACATATATCTTCTTCCGTACGTCCAAACAACTCACAAGCCGCCGGATTGGCACGATATATTTTTCCATCCGGACTAGTGAGTAATACCGCTTCCAACATATTTTCAAACAAGTATTGGTAGCATTCTTCTCGAATACTGCGAATCACGTTAACCACACCCCTTATGAAACGAATTTTCTCCAATCGATATATTATCCCTTTTTTAAAAAACTCCTTTTATTGTGTACACAATAAAAGGAGTACCCTTGATTTTCTTATAATAATTCCATGTACGAATCCTGCGTTCTTCTTATGTGCGGCTCCATTTGTCTTGCCCTCAAGATGGTCAATTTGTTACGTGCTTAATATTGGTTTCATTATAACCAATTGCATCCGCCTTCGCAACAGTCAAATATCTGAATTTTCCATCTAATTCAACTTTGCCATGGTTTAACATATACCCAAAATTTCTTTTTCCGGGTGCTCGGCTTCCCACATGACACCCAAAATCCCTTTTTGAACTTTGATAACAATCGGTTTATCCTGGAATTGATTACTGATGCCCACGGGAAAATCATGGGTCAAAACAACATCATTTAGCGGGAATTTTGCTCCTTCTATAGATACACCCATACTTTTTTCCGCAAGTGAAAAAACCGAGAAAGTTCCGGTTTCCTTTTTCTTTAACGAAAAGCTTTGGTCTTTAATAACAGTAACCATCTGATTCCCATGGATAAGAAATCCTTGACCTTGGTGGATGGCAATGTGGAGCAAAACCTGTATGTTGGCCAAGGTGTGATCCAACCTCCCTCCCAGGCCTCCATATATCCCAAAAATTCTATAGCCTAAGTCCAGTCCTTTTTTTACTGCCAACAACATGTCAGTATCCTCTTTGTTGGAAGGGTGTATTTCCACGGGCACTAAAGGCAACGCATCCACATTACTATCCATATCTCCAATCACGTAGTCCGGTATGATTCCCCTTTTGTTGAGTGCCATCCACCCACCATCTGCTGCAATTAAAATACCTCGATTGACAAAGTTGAATTCCGCTTCCTTGATTTCTCCCGCCCCTACAATATAGCAAATTTTCCCTACCATTTCGAAAGCCCTTTCATTATGGTACTATTCCGGTAGTTTTTCTTGATATATTCCATGGATATCCGTAACCGGCAGTATGAAAATTACTCCATTCCCCGGCTCTTCCATATGAAGTCGGGTCCGAATAGAATGTACCAACTTTTCCGTGGTTTCCGATTTGCTTACAATCATGATGATTTCTTTTTCCGGTTCAATAAACATGGAAAATACTTTTTTCGTTTCGTGTATACCGGAGCCTCTCCCGTTGATGACGGTTCCTCCCGTCGCTCCCCCGGAAATAGCCGCTTCAATCACGTCGCTTGCCTTCCCCTTATCCACAATGGTCATAATCAACTGATACATGGTTTTCTTCTTTCCTTTTTCTTCATCAATATTTTCACAGTGGCAACTTCTCGTTCCAGCAATTCCACATAAATCCACGGTAAATGCAATACCCGTTCCTGGCTCATCTAGATCGTATTTTTCCCGAAGATGGTTCAGGCTTTTCGCCACCACATCTTTTTCGCCCGCCATTAAAATGACTTCTTTCCGTGTATCCATTCCTCCTACCAGATGAGCTACAAAGCTATGGGCTAACCCTCGCCCATAGAGAATAGTTCCACCGGAAACGCCATCCCTTTTGGCAGTTTGAACTATTTTTGTGCCCATTCCCTGAGAAACGATGACGCACATCAACACCAGTTCTTTTCCATCAAGCTCCTGGTACATATCTATTCGACTCCTTCTTTCTTAGATTTTATTTTAAATACCAATCCCAACACTTGAAGGGCTATCAATGGAGTCATGGCAACCATTGCGATCAATCCAAATCCATCTACCAACACATCCGCTCCATCAATGGCCTCTGCGGCTCCCTGCGCAAAAGCTAGAATAAATGTGGCGGTCATGGGACCGGAAGCCACTCCTCCGGAATCAAAAGCAATTCCTACAAATAATTTAGGTGTGATATACATTAAAGCGATTGCAATAATATATCCCGGCAATAGATAATGCCAAAGTTGAAGATCCGGTATCATAATTCGAATGGTTGATAAGGAAACGGCAACTCCAACACCGACGGCCAGTGTAATCATCACCATAACACGAGGAACGTATCCCTTTGTTACGTCTTCGATTTGATGGGTGAGTACAGATACAGCAGGTTCTGCTAAAATACTGACAACCCCCAATATAAATCCTACTATAACTAAATATACTTTATTGTCAAGCGAGGCTAATATATACCCTACGTTGCTACCCACCACCATAAAGCCCGATTGTACTCCTGTCAGGAACAATACCAGCCCTATATAGGTAAATACTAAACCAAAAGCGATTCGGCGCAGGGTTCTTGCGGGTAATTTAAAGGTAATGGGTTGAAAAACGAAGAATAATATAGCAATAGGGGCCAATGCCATCAATATTTCCTGTGCCACAATGGGAAACCGGATTAAGAAGGGTTGAATAACGGATCCATTGGCCATTAAATCCACTTCCAGTTCACCTGAAACGTGTTGAACACCAGACAGAATACTCATGGCCATCACTGCAATAATGGCCCCTGTTGATGCGATAGCCACCAGTCCGAAACTATCTTTCTCAGATGCCTTGCTATCTCTTTTGAGACTTGAAACGCCTGCTGCCAGGGCTAGTATGAATGGCACTGTCAGTGCGCCGGTGGTGGCTCCTGAAGCATCAAAAGAAATGGCCAAAAATTCTTTTGTGGTAAATAAACCCATCACCAGGACCACCCCATAGAGTATGGTCAGGATGATGTACAAGGGAATGTTATATACTATACGAAGCAGCCCCAGTGCTACCATGGCGGCAATCCCTACGGATACCACTAAAATCACACCCTGTTTTTGCACTATTCCAGCGGAAACCAAGTCAACCTGAGCTGCTAAAATGTGTAAATCTGGCTCTGCAATGGAAATTAAGAATCCCAAAATCAAACCTGCCGCCACAACCAGCCATACTTTGTTCTTACGAGTAATGGTTGCTCCCATTTCATTGCCGATGGGACTTAAACTGATGTCAACTCCCACTAGAAATATGGTAAGACCCACAATAATAACCAATGCTCCCAGGAGAAATCGAAATAATATTATATTTTCCATCGGTGTTAATGTAAAATTTAATAGTACAACAATCAAAGTAATGGGTAGAACCGAAGCGAGAACTTCTCTAAACTTCATGCGAAATGGTCCCACTCAAAATTCCTCCTTCCGAACATATTTTGTTTTATTATAACACAACTTCGTTGCTCATTATCTTCTTTTTTTACGCAAAGGGAAAGGGTAAGCATTCGACTCCAATTAGAATCTGCTTACCCTTTCCTCGAGGTGTACCACAATGGCGTACGTCCCCCTTTCTATACTACTCCTATTCCGACCATCCGGTTCTACCACCGGATTACTTCCATTGTATCGGATAGACCCTCCTTCCCGTTTGGTCTGCCATAACCTTCCGGCTACTCATCTCCAACAGTACTGCTGCCTTCATCAACCATCTTTTTCTTTCGAATAGATTTGTTTCATTTGGCAATGGGCTTTTCGGAGTGACTCAAATACTTGGCTTTCCTCACGGTGGGCTTTTCTTTGAGTATATGTATCTTACAACACCAAATTAAATATGTCAACCCTTTTTTCAGAAAATTTATAATTATTTTTTTATTCTGTCTTTGCCAGGTATGCAACGGCTTCAATATGCTTGGTAAAAGGGAAATTGTCATAGGCTTTCCACTTCATTAGCTCATACTTTGATTGTTTTAGTACCATCAAGTCTTCTGTCATAGTGTTGGGATTGCATGAAATATATAGTATTTCAGGGATATTAAGATCTATGATTTGCTTCAAAGCTTTTGGATGAATCCCGTTTCTTGGGGGGTCCACCACCAAAACCTCTGCTGGCTCCGGAAGGTTTGAGACAATATTCAATACATCGCCATGAATAAATTCACAGTTATCCAGTCCATTCAACTTGGCATTCTCTATGGCTGAGGCGACGGCATCCTCAACGATTTCAACCCCAATTACCTTTCTTGCTTCGGTGGCCAATGCCTGGCTAATCGTCCCGGTTCCACAATACAAATCCACGATCACCTTATCCTTATGATCCGGAAGCATAGAAAGTGCTTCTTGATATAGCCGTTCCGCCGCCAACACATTGGTTTGGAAAAAACTAAAGGCGCCTACCTGAAAATCCAACCCCATAATTTTTTCTTTATAATAGTCCCTTCCAAATAAAAGCTCCGTGCGATCTGCTTTTACGGCATCCGCTTTATTGTCATTGTAGGTATGCAACACACCGATAATTGTATTGCTTAAATACGGAGTTAAGTTCAGTAATAGGTCCAGAAATGCTTGGTCGTCAAAATCACCTTGAGTGGAAGTGACCAAATGAATTAATAATTCACCCGTTCTCTCCCCTTTTCTCAAAACCAGATGTCGTAGCAATCCTTGATGACTTTTCTTATTGTAAATCTTATAGCCTTTTTTTTCCACGAAAGTGAGCATCACATCTAAAATCACATTAAAATCTTCATCCACCAACTGGCATTCATCTACCGTCACCACATTCATAAAATGTCCCTTTTGATGCAGACCTAAAGTAATAGGACCCCCTTTGACCATGTCTCCAAAGGTATATTCCATCTTGTTTCTATACCGATAAATCTGTGGTGCCGGTTGAAATCCCAAATGTTCTACCGGGTATAAGGCTCTTTGATCGAGAAGCTTGTCTATCATATTATTTTTGATTCGTAGCTGCTCCTCATAAAGAATCCCTTGGTAGATACATCCACCGCAAAAATCTTTGTGAACACATATACTCATTTTACTTCTCCGTACTTTGCTAAAAAGCTTTTTTTGTACTCTACGAAGCGGTCTTCATCAATCGCTTGACGTATATCACTCATCAAATGTAATAAAAAATGAACATTATGTTGGGTCATCAAAATGCTGGACAATATTTCCCCGGATTTGTATAAGTGTCTCAGATAGGATCTGGAGTACTTTTGACAAGTTTCACACGAACATTCTAAGTCCAAAGGCTGGAAATCTCGTTCATATTGTTTGTTCTTAATATTCACCTTGCCGGCTGATGTCATGGCCAAACCGTGTCGTGCAATTCGGGTGGGTAATACGCAGTCAAACATATCAATGCCCCGCTCTACCCCTTCCAACAAACAATCCGGGCTACCCACACCCATTAAGTACCGTGGTTTTTCCTTGGGCAGCAGTTCTGTACAAGAATCCAGGATTTCGTACATCAAGGGTTTGGGTTCCCCTACAGACAGGCCACCTATGGCATATCCCGGAAGATCCAGTTCGCATATTTGCATTGCGCTTTCTTTTCTCAAATCAGAATACATGCCCCCTTGCATGATACCGAAGAGAGATTGTTTGTTGGTGTTGCTTTGGCTCTTTACACATCGTTGCAACCACCGCGTGGTTCTCTCCAGAGAATCCTTCACATATTTACGGTCCGCAGGATAAGGTGCACACTCATCAAAGGCCATCATGATATCCGAACCCAATGCCTCTTGTATTTCAATGGACTTCTCTGGGGTTAGTAGATGTGTGGATCCGTCCAGATGGGATTGAAAGGTGACGCCTTCCTCACTAATTTTTCTCATAGCACCCAAACTAAACACTTGAAAGCCTCCGCTATCGGTTAGTATAGCCCGATCCCAGTTCATAAATCGATGAAGCCCGCCGGCTTCTTGAATAATGTCATGGCCAGGTCGAAGATATAGGTGATATGTATTTGATAGAATGATGGAAGCGCCCATATCCTTTAAAGTGTCCGGCTTCATGGCTTTTACGGTAGCGGCAGTTCCTACCGGCATAAATACAGGGGTTTGTATTGTTCCGTGAGGTGTAGTTACCTGACCTCTCCGAGCCCTGGTTTTGTCATCTTCTTTCAATAATTGATAGGTAATCGCAGGCATATATTATCCCTTTCCAAGTCATTTATAGAATCATCATGGCATCGCCGTAGGAGAAAAACCGGTAACCATGGTCAATGGCTTCCTTATAAGCTTTCAGAATTTGTTCTCTTTCGTAAAATGCGGACACTAACATCAATAAGGTAGATTTGGGAAGATGAAAGTTGGTAATCAGGCCATCTACTATTCTATAGGAATAGCCGGGATAAATAAAGATACCTGTACTAGACGTACCGGGAATTACCTGATATTTTCCCAAATCCTCTCTGAAAACCGCAGCACTTTCCAGTGTTCGAGTGGCTGTGGTTCCCACAGCCACCACCCGGCCTCCATTACGAATGGTTTCATTGATCCTGTTTGCAGCCTCCTCTGATATCGCATACTCTTCAAAATGCATTTTGTGTTCTTCGATGATTTCGCACTTTACAGGGCGAAATGTACCAATTCCCACATGTAGAGTAATGGGAACCACAGAAACTCCTTTTGCTTCTATTTTTTCTAAGAGTTCTGGTGTAAAATGCAATCCTGCGGTGGGTGCTGCCACCGACCCCTCTTCCTGACAATAAACGGTTTGATACCTTTTCTCATCTTCTTTTGTGCTGGGGCGATGTATATATGGGGGTAAAGGCATATTGCCTATTTCTGCTAAAATTTCAGAAAAATTTCCATCATATGAAAAGCGTATCAAACGAGTCCCGTCTAACCCAATCCCCATGATTTCGCCCTCCATAAAGGGCGCGTCAGAAAATTCCACCCAATCTCCCGGTCGAAGTTTTTTCCCCGGCCTGACCATCGTCTCCCATAAATCCCCTTGAATTCTTTTGGTCAATAGAATTTCAACAGGAGTCCCAGAGCCTTTTTTCTCCCCGAATATACGAGCCGGTATAACCTTGCTACTGTTGGTAACCAGACAATCCGTGGGCTTTAAGAGTTGTAATACATCTGAAAAATGGCCATGCTGAATGGTTTGTTTCTGGCGATCCAAAACCATTAATCTGGATGAATCTCTTTTCTCTAACGGATGCTGCGCAATAAGTTCTGGCGGCAACTGATAATCAAACTGATCGATATGCATTAGAAGTCCTTCCTACTCTTTTATAGCTCAACAGGTGCGATTTGAATATCTGTGAAAAAATAATGTAGCATAAATGGATAATCATAGCCCAATTTCCCCATGGCAATGATACTATCCTGGGCCATACCCACTCCATGGCCCCATCCCAAGCCGTAAAAAGTAACGGGAGATTTCAACTGTGATTCTGTGCCCAACGTAATGATAGGGGTAAATACCTCCTCGGACGTTTCTTCACTTTCTTTGGGCACTACCATGTTCTCCCCATCCGTTATGGCCAATTGCGATGCTTCTGCATCCCGTACTATGCCATCCGCTCCCATAATTTGAAGGGTTTTGCTATAATTTCTCTGTGCCACAAGATTGGTTACGGTTACATTTCCCGGGTTTAATATTTGGGTTGCTGCTTGATCTAGGGCTTCATCCAAGGATTCTGGACTAATGGGACTAAAAGAAAACATGCCTGATTTTATGATGTTAGCGCCCAGCAATGACCTCAATTGATTTCCCGAAAGGATGGTTTGCTTTCTCTCATCCCAGATTGCAATCTTTGCCACAGTACCTGAGCCGTTTCTACTGGTAATGGTAATACTACTAATGTTTCCTACGGAATAGTTGGCTTGCCTTAATGCAGATGCCAACTCATCGAAAGAGTAGGTCTTTTCCCAAGAGTACAATGGAGAAAACTCGTCGCGAATTCCTCGAAGATACCCAATTTTAGTACCCCAGACATCTTCCACATGGTCCGTATGGCCTCCATCATTTTTTGAGTAATAAGCTGGAACGGGTTTTCCTTGATAATAGATAATCAGCCCTTCTGTTTCTTCACAAGCCTTATTTGTAGATGGAAATTCATTCCTGTAACCTTTGTACACCTGACAATGCGTCGTTGCACAAATATCATATCCCGCTTCTTCGTGGCGGTTCAAGTTACACACAGCATAACTTCTGGCGCAGACGGCTTGCGCCTTAATGGCTTCCAGTGGACTACTTTGGCCGATTTCTGAATGGACCACACCTCGAACATAGTCTTCCAAATCAACAAAGTTGATCAAGTTCATTTTGGTACTGTCAACGGGAAAGAAGCAAAAACCGCCTCGATACCCTTCTGACCCGGCATATATAACTCCACCTTCTTCATGGGGCAGTATCAACTGACTTGTGGAAAAGTCCGGATACAATATCTCACCGTTTTTGTTGAGTATGGAAATGGTACCTTCCTGTATTAAGGCGGTAAACTCAGTTTCCCCCGGAAAACTTTCTATTATTTCATAGTTCCGTTCATTCATTTCTCCAATAGCCAGCCCACCGGTGCTGTGTATCTTCACAGAGGTTACTTCTTGATATCCATATGAGAGCCCTACCTTAACAAATAAGGAAGATGTTGCGTAAGTAGCAGAGAAGGTCATCATAAGAAAAGCACAGCTCAAAACAAAAATAGTCATGCCATGCATCCAACTCAATCCCAGCCTTTTCATACTCCTAGTCATTGTGGGGACCCTCATCCTCTCTCCATTCATCCATAGTCATCTGCTCTCGTTCCGGTGTGGCCAGTCCCAGTAGTTGATAGGCACGATCTCCGGCGATACGGCCCTTCTGGGTTCGATGGATGAACCCTTCTTGAATTAAAAAAGGTTCATTGCTATCTTCAATGGTCACTCTCTCTTCACCCAAGGCGGCAGCAATAGAGTCAATCCCAACGGGACCGCCATTGAAACGGGTTATGATAATTTTTAATATTTCTCGATCCAAGTTTTCCAACCCGTGCTCATCCACCCGCAAAGCCTTTAATGCCTTTTCTGTAATGGTTGGCTCGATAATTCCCGTTCCTTGAATTTGACAAAAATCTCGAACCCTTTTTAAAAGACGATTCGCCACTCGGGGAGTTCCACGAGATCGTTTCGCCAAAGCTTCCAAAGAGCCCTTATCGATATCAACATCTAAGATTTTAGCGGAGCGTTTGATAATTTCCATTAACTCAGGGACGGTATATGGTTCAAACTTACTGACTACTCCAAACCGTTCCCTCAGCGGAGCGCTTAGACTACCGGCACGAGTGGTGGCTCCAATAAGCGTAAAATGGGCCAAATCAAGCCGAATCGATCTTGCGCTAGGACCCTTGCCGATGATAATGTCTAATGCAAAATCTTCCATAGAGGAGTACAAAATCTCTTCTACAGCTCGATTTAAACGATGAATCTCATCAATAAATAAAACATCATTGGAGTTCAAATTGGTCAGAATAGCCGCTAAGTCTCCGGCTCTTTCGATGGCAGGTCCTGATGTAATTCGAATGTCTGTACCCATTTCATTGGCTATAATGCCAGCCAAGGTGGTTTTCCCCAGTCCAGGAGGGCCATAGAACAGTACATGATCCAAAGGTTCTCCTCGCTTCTTTGCCGCTTCAATGAACACTTTCAGGTTATCCGTTGCACTCTTTTGCCCAATATAGCCTTCCAATGTTTGAGGGCGAAGATTTACCTCATGGTTTTCTTCCCCTGACTCGGTATGAGGATTGGTCATTCGCTGATCTTGCATGAATTTACTCCTTCATTTCTAGTATTATATGACTAAAATAAACGACTCAGCGCTTTCTTGATATATTCTTCCGTACTAAGACCCTCTTCTGTCACAGCAGAAAGACCGTGTATGGCTTCACTTTTTGAATATCCCAATGCCAACAGAGCCGTTATGGCTTCCGTTCGAGGATTGGATTCCGTAAAGGAGGAGAGCTCCATGGCTTGCATACCCACATCAGATATTACACTTTTATCTATTTTGTCTTTTAATTCCAATACGATTCGTTCTGCGGTTTTCTTCCCGATGCCATTGGCTCGCGTTAAAAGGGCAACATCCTGAAAGAGGATAGCCTTTTGTATTTCACTTGGTGGTAGTATGGATAAGATGGATAGTGCCGCTTTCGCACCCACACCGTTCACGGTAATCAACTGATCAAAAAATCGCAACTCTTCCGGATTGGAAAACCCATATAAGCTGACATCGTCTTCACGAAAAATCATGCGGGTATATGCTTTAACGGACTGTCCCTCTTCCGCCACGTAAATAGTTGAATTCTCTGGAACATGAACCATATAACCAATCCCGTTGGTTTCAAGGATAACACCACCGGGAAAACGGCCGCCATAAATCCCCTTGATATACTGTATCATCTTCCTCCTCCTGCCCCAGGATTATTTTTTCCCACTCGGTCCATCCGCTGGTTTCCACCCTTACAATGACAATGACATATGGCCGCTGCCAAGGCATCTGCAGTATCGTCAGGCTTGGGTATCGTTGGTAAGGCCAAGATGGTTTTTACCATCTGCTGCACCTGATTTTTATCTGCCCGACCGTAGCCAACCAAGGCTTGCTTTATTTGTAAGGGTGTGTACTCAAAAAAAGACAGCCCATTTTCTGCAGTAGCCAATATGGCCACACCTCGGGCTTGACTGACTAAAATGGCCGTTTTACTGTTGGTATTAAAAAACAATTCTTCGATGCTGACTACTTCCGGTTGATATTCGTGAATTATGGTGCATAATTCACGGTAAATAAAACGCAATCTCTCTTCCATCGGCTCTCCGGCTTTGGTCAGTATCGCCCCGTAAGCCACCGAATGGAAAGAGTGTCCTTTATTTTCTATAATCCCCCATCCCATGGTGGCGTATCCTGGATCAATTCCTAGTATTTTCACTGGTTGACTCACCCATCAATTTTCTACAAAACAAGGTTTCTCCTTGCTAAACGCAAGGCTGTACGGTATTATTATACTATACAAACATATGTTTGTCCACCATAACAGTGGCAGTCCATTGGGTCTAAAGCATCTCTTGGAGGTATGAATGATTACACATTTATTGGTGCGTGATTTTGCCATCATCGAGCAGGCGGAGATGGCATTTGATAGCGGTTTAAACATAATTACGGGAGAAACCGGTGCGGGTAAGTCCATCATGGTGGAGGCCATCAGTTTGGCCTTGGGTAGTCGTGCAGACTCTTCTTACGTTCGAACCGGTAAAGAAAAAGCCTTGATTCAAATGATTGCCCTAGTAGAAGGGCATGAAACCATTCTTACCCGAGAGATAAGCGCCAACGGAAAAAATATCTGCAAAGTGAATGGTGAAATCGTGTCCTTAGGGCAACTTTCCTCTGTGAGCCAACGAATCGCAGATATACATGGTCAATACGACCATCAAGCCTTACTGCATCCCGAAAATCATATCCAGTTTGTGGATTCGTATCATCATAACGAACTTTTCCCATTAATAAGCAACGTAAAAGAACTATATGAAAAACATCGTGTTTTGCTGCAAAAACTCCGACGATTGGATTCCCAAAGTGAAGAAATGGAGCGAATGAAAGATTTCATGCGATATCAACTCGAAGAAATTAAGCAAGCCAATCTTTATCCGGAAGAAGAAGCTGATCTTACCGAAAAAAAAATACTGTTACAAAACAGCGAAAAGATTCATCAAAAATTGAATATTGTTACAGATAAAATGAAAGGAGACCAAGTCTCTGCCCTAGACGGGATTTACGAATCTTTGATGGCGCTAAAAGACATCTCCGTGTATTCCGATGCGTTACGGGAGATAGAGGAAGTATTCCAAGATGTGTATTATGGGCTGGAAGAGGCGCTCCGAGAAGTGGAAATGAACCTCCAAAAAATGTCCTATACCCCAGAGGAACTGGAGGAAATACTTGACCGGCTTCATCTCATACAACAGTTAAAGAAAAAATATGGGCAAGATTACTCATCTATCCTGCAATTCCAAAAGGATTTAGAAGAAAAGTTGAATGTCGTGGAAAACTTTGACGAAACCAAAAACCAATACGAAAATGAATTGCAGCATGTTGAACACCAATTGGCATTGGCTTGTGAAGCATTGACCCAAGCCAGGAAAAGTTCAGCCCTTGACTTGGAGCTACAGATTCAAAAGGAGTTGTCTGAGTTGGGCTTCCAACATGCACAGCTTAAAATTAACATAGAAGCACTTCCTGATTTTTCGGAAAACGGTATGGACAAAGTGGAATTCTTGATTCGTACCAATAAAGGAGAGCCATTAAAACCCTTATCAAGGATTGCTTCCGGAGGGGAAATGTCACGTATTATGCTGGCTTTTAAGAAGGTTATTGCGGATTTTGATCAAATTCCATCCATGATCTTTGATGAGATTGATTCTGGCATTTCTGGAGTAGCCGCTTCCATTGTGGGTAAGAAACTAAAGCAAATTGCTGACACCAAACAAGTAATTTGTATTACCCATCTTCCGCAAATAGCTGCCTGCGGTAAGCAAAATTTTCGTATCGAGAAGAAAGAAACCGATACCTCCACCATCACCCAAGTAATGACATTGAATTCAACCGATAAAATTCAAGAGATTGCAAGATTATTGGGAGGTGAAATCATTACCTCCACCACATTGGAGAGTGCGAAAGAATTGATTATGGCTTCTACCTAATGCTCCATATCACACAAAAACCAAAGAAAAAGACGGTTTTTGCCGTCTTTTTCTACGATTCCATGATTTATTTCTTTACTCGGTTTCTTCTTTGTCCAAAGCATCTTCAATCTCATCCTTGGCTTTTTCCACCTTTTCCTTTACATCCTCTGCCACATCTTCTGCCTTCTCTTTCACATCTTCCAATACTTCTTCGGCTTTGTCTTTAAATACTTCCGCCTTTTCTCTGGCATCATCTGTGAGTTCAGCTGCTTTTGCCTTAGCATCTTCCAATACAGCCTCGGCATCTTCCTTGAATTCTTCTACTTTTTCCTTGGCATCTTCCATCAGATCCTCAGCTTTGTCCTTGACCTGGTCAAAGAAACTCTTGTTTTCTTCCATATCCTCTGCACCCTCCTCAATTTCTTCCTTTTGCTCTTCAAAAATTGGTGGTTCTAGTGTTTCTTTAATGCTTAGGCTGATTCTTTTCTTTTCTTTGTCAATCTCTAAAATCTTGGTATTAACCTCTTGCCCCACTTTGAGTTCATCATTCAAATCCGTCACTCTCTTATGGGCCACTTCTGAAATATGCACCAAGCCATCAAGCCCTGGTTCTAGTTCTACGAATGCGCCATATTCTTTGATTTGAACCACTTTCCCTACCAGAAGCTGACCCACTTGATACTTATCGTCAATCACGGTCCAAGGCTCTGGCTGAGTTTGTTTTAAACCAAGAGAAATTTTCCCTCGCTCTGCGTTCATAGACAGAACTTTTACATTGATTTTTTCTCCGATGGATAAAACCTCTTGAGGATGTTTTAATTTTCCCCAACTAATTTCAGAAATATGTAAGAGACCATCAATTCCACCAATGTCTACAAATGCACCATAATCCGTGAAGCGCATTACTGTGCCTTCAATTACGTCACCTACACTTAGTTTTTCCCATATTTCTGCCATTTTACTCTGACGTTCTTCTGCCAAATAGGCCTTATGGGAGAAAACGGCTTTTCCTTTAAACTTATCTACACGGCTAATTTTAACCGGCAGTACATGTCCCATAAATTCTTCTGCGTTTTCTACGAATCGGTCGGATAGCTGAGACAACGGAATAAATCCTGCCACTTCTTTGTAGCTGGCAATTACTCCACCGTTGACAACGCGAACGACTTTTACATCTATCGTTTCTTTATCATCAAGGGCCTGACTGATTTCTTCCCAATTCTCGTTTACTTGCAGCTTCTTTTTGGAGAGCATAATGGTTCCGTCCCCATCATCCGTCTTGATGACCTTCGCTTGGACAGTATCCCCTTCTTTGAAAATATCGGTAATTTTTTGATCAGCTTCCAAGGTAAGTTCTTCCTTTGGTATCACGCCGTCTTTCTTACACCCCAAATTAACAATGACTTCTTTGTCCGTCACTTGGTGTACCGTACCTTCTACAATCTCTCCCAGTCGAGGTAATCTTAAAGACTTTTCAATAGCCTCCAGATAATCCTCCATCTCATTTCGTTCAGTGATAACTTCACTCATGTTGGCAATAACCTCCTCAATATCTGACACAGGCGTCGATGCACCTGCCGCAACCCCAATTCTACTATATTTTTCAGGGTTTTTCAACGATAATTCCTGAATATTTTCAATAAAAACCGTACAAGGGCAATATTTCTCACAAATCTCCGCCAGCTTTTTAGAATTTGAGCTGTTTTTCCCTCCAATTACAATCATTAAGTCGGTTTCTTTTGCCAAATCCCGGGCAGCATCCTGACGTTCTCGTGTAGCATTGCATATTGTGTCTTTCACCTGGATTTCCGGGTTTTTCTCCTGAAGCACCTTAACAATAGCTTCATATTTTTCTCGTTCAAAGGTGGTTTGCGCCACCACGATATGGTACTTATTATCTATTTCATGGGCCTGCTGCTCATTCTGAATAACGTCTACCAATCCTTGAGATTGTGCCCATCCAATAATACCTTTTACTTCCGGATGATTCGGATCCCCCACTACCAAACCAGAAAGACCTTTCGACGTCACTTCTTGTATCAATTTCTGTATTTTAATCACATAGGGACAGGTTGCATCCGCTATTTGAAGTCCTCTTTCGTTGGCTTCATCGTACACTCCTTTGGGCGCCCCGTGGGAACGTATCAGCAAAACACTTCCCCCAGGAATTTCACTCAATTCTTCGGTAGTCTCCAAACCCTTGCTTTTTAATTTTTCTGTCACTCCCCTGTTATGAATAAGCTGTCCATACGAAAAAACTCTTTGTCCCGGATAATCAGACACTACTTTTTCTGCCATATCTACGGCACGGGTCACACCAAAACAAAATCCGCTGGGCTCCGCTTTTCTAATCTTCACCAAACCTCTCCTTTAACTCTTGAAGAAACTTTTTGAATTGTATCTCCGACCCGTTTTCCGTTGGTAAATAATACCGGGCTCCCTTGCGAACTAAATCGTCGGGAAGGTATTGTTGTTTTACATAACCACCGAATTCATGAGGGTATTGATAACCTAATCCATGGCCCCGATCTTTGGCACCTTGATAATGCGAATCTGCCAAATGTGAAGGTACTGCGCCGGCGCCCATTTCCTCTAAATCATTTTGGGCTCTCATTAATGCCATATATGAAGCATTTGACTTGGGACATGAGGCCATTAGTATTACCGCTTGGGCCAAATTGATTTGTGCTTCCGGAAGTCCCACCATTAAACTGGCTTTTACACACGACGTGACAATGGTAATGGCACTGGGATATGCCATGCCAATATCTTCGGAGGCTATGACCAGAAGTCTTCTTCCAATCATCATCAGATCGTCTCCGCCTTGTAATAGCCGGGCCAAATAATGAATGGCTGCATCTGGGTCAGACCCTCGAATAGACTTTTGAAGCGCACTTAAGAGCTGATACTTATCCTCACTCTTATCATAGAAGGTGGTCCGTCGTTGCATGGCTTCTCCAACCAGCTCCAGTGTAATTTTTTTGGAATCCCCTAGATTATCACTCAGAAACCCCAGTGTATCCAGTGCAATTCGAGCATCTCCGGAACTTAGATCTGCTAAAGCATCCAGTGCAACAGGGTCTATTTCGATTGATTGTCTACCCAATCCTTTTTCCGAATCCTTGAGCGCTCTTTTCAATAATGTTAATACATGTTCCTTTTTCAGTGATTTAAACTCATAAATGCTGCGCACCCGGCTTAAAATTGCATTGTTTACTGCAAAGTAGGGATTCTCCGTGGTGGAACCAATAAAACGTATCACCCCGTCTTCCAATGCTTTGAGAAGACTGTCCTGCTGCAGCTTGTTCCATCGATGAAACTCATCAATATACAAATATGTGGTCTCCTTTTGAAGACCAAAAAACTTCCCTTTTGATTTCTCAAGGATTTCTTTCAGCTCTTTAATTCCCATTGTAGAGGCATTTAATTCATAAAAATCTGCATCCATTTCCCGGGCAATAATCCTGGCAAGGGTGGTCTTTCCAGTGCCGGATGGTCCAAAAAAAATAGCAGAATCAAAGGTTCGGCTTTTAATGGCATTATAAAGTAACGAGCCCTTGTACATAAAGTGCTCTTGTCCCACCACATCTTCTAGTTGTTCCGGACGTAGTTTTGTAGATAGAGGAATCATACCAACTCCTATAAATCCCTTAAATATGTGGTCGAAATTATCATTAGCCCCCCCGCGATGAGAAGATATACACCGGCAATCATAACGATCAACGAAAAAGCTTTCATGGCAGCATAAACCATAAGTAAACCAAACAAACCATGGATCAAGGCAAAAATCATGTTGGCTCCATATTTAAGCCCTAATTTCCGCCGAGTCAAACCGGTATATATTCGTTCGGTGGCGGATAAAAAAGCAAAAAAACCTACAAATAATCCCGCTACTGTAACGGTTAGGTTGGGATTAATGGTAATCAAAATTCCCAGAATGAAGAATATAATTCCCAATACCATTTTTGTTCGGGTATAGGGTGTCTGGTCATATCGATATCTGGAAGCGATGGCCATATATATCCCTGCAACGCAGGCAGACAATCCAATGACCCCTGCTAAGAAGTGAACTACAATTTCCGGCCACCCTAAAAAAAAGATGCCTATGGCGGCGATAAGCCCTCCAAAAAAAGTCCCCATGGATTTCAAACGATGTAAATTAAACATAAGAAGAGCCTCCTTTTGATGTAAAAGAATTATACCACATCAAAAGGTATATTGCATACTCTAAGCCGAAGGACTTATTTGTGGCTACATTTACCCAAAGCTAAGGTGTGCCTCTCTCTTCAAATCCCCGATTTTTATAAAAAGTTCTCGTAAATTCCGGGGACGGTAATCCATATAATCCATCAGTTCCTGAAAATAGGGTAGACATTCCTTGCTATCGTACATGCCATTAATATCTCCGATAAGCTGAAACAAAGAAATTTGCCAGTCCAGAATTTCTCTTTTTGGAACATATGCCAGTCTTATTTCCCGGCTTTCTTTTTCATAATAGATCCAACGGTAATCCAAACAAATATTTCCAATATCAATCAAATAATCTTCTGCCTTTAACAAGACGGCAAGTACTTTCTCAATGAGTTCCAATGCTTCATATAAATTTGAGAAGTTGATTTTATCCAAGGCCAGAAAATTTTGGACTTCGTAATATACCAGGTCTTCCGTAGCGGTAGACACAAATCTCATGGGCAACAGATCCCCCAATTGGCCGCTACATAAAACTCTTCTTTCATACTCTTTCAGTAAGCCTTTTGGATAAACCACTTGAAAAAAATCCCTCTCCATTTTTCGAATTACATTCTTCTTATCATTATTCATCTTTTTCCTCTCCTATACAGGTTTTACAAGGTGTATATCCTCTTTCTTCTGCGGCGGACTTCATCATCGCCACCACGTAGCGATCTACCACAAAGCAATTCCCTTGGTGATACGACTTTCCTTGATTCGGAAATACGAATACATAATTACCATCCCCTAATTTTTCAGGGTTGCAGTGAGCACACGGAGTATATTTTCTGCGAACCGAGGTGGACAATGTTGTTTGTCGCGCATAGACTTGAATAAATGGACAATTCTCCAAATGATATCGCTCTCCAGCTACCGGAAAAACCCAAACCACCGAATCATCTTCCGTTACATCTTCAGTCTCAGTGGATAGCACAGTGGTTCTTCCGACAAATTCTCTGAAAATTAAAGTGGTTTCTCCTGGAGATGGGGTTTGTATTAATGATGGAAAAGGAATACTTCTGGAGTATGAAACACTCAAATGAACAATATCTGTGTAGCTTTGACTCTCATTATCGGTGTTATATGCCGATACATAGCACATACCATTTAATGAGGTTTCATCGTTAGAACGACTGACAATCCTAGCATTCAATAGCAGTGATGTGGTGATATCCGTTGATTCTTTTTCTTTGTAATAAGCGGTAATGGCTAGTCGGTGCGCTTCATCCATAGCCAAGCTGGTGACCTGTATTTCATACAGAATCCACCTCATGCTAAATGCCACCGTTAAAACCGCAATCACGAACAGGGGTAAAAAAATGGCAGCCTCCACCGTGACAGACCCTTTTTTAATAAGTTTCTGTTCCCGCATATCCCACTCCGTTAATGGTAATTTCATAAGAGAACCCGGTATAGCATTCTTGGACTAAAAAGTGGGACTTAGTGATACAACACAAGTTGATTTGTATGAGATCCAGTATACGTAACAATTGGGTTTCCCTATTTTGGAGAAGCAAGAATGTATCCAGGTATTTCTCATAACCAACGGAGGATTCCTTTCTTGGATTCACATAATTTCCAGCTTCACTGTTGGCTGAAATGCTATCAAAGGATAAAGCCCAGTGCTCCTCCCTTTTAATGGGTTCTACACCTTTTCCATCAACCAACAGCTTCCAGTCATTACTTGCTTCAAAACCTGCCCATATACCGGCTAATGCCAATTGGGTTACCACGGCTTTCGGGCCCGGTGTTAATATCGATGCGGCAACGGACAGTGTTTTCATTTTTTGAGGATTCGATTTAATATGAACCAGATTTAATAATGTTCTCAAGGCGATAAAGTCTCTCTGGAATCGTCGTAAATTCCCATCATCACTGGTTAAACCATATAGAAGATATTCTGCCTCGTTCTGAAAATGACTATTTGGGATGAAGGGCTCTTTCTTGTTATGATTGAAATACTTTTGGATATAACGTAAACGTAGCAGAGCACTTCCATTTAATGGAGTTTTGGCGTCTCCTATAAAATATTCCTTCAATTGGGTTAAATTCAAGGAATAACCGGAATATCCCTTGGAAGGGAGAATCCCCCATCCTGAGTTTTCAAGGGGAAGTGGTAGAAATAGCTCCGGAGTTTCCTGACTATTGTATGAAGGAGGATATATTGCCGCCTCTAATATTTGCAGCTCCAGAATATCAATATTTCCCAAAGAAAATTCATGTAGGCTAATCTCCAGTCGGTCCAGGCTTAGTGACAAAGTATTCTGTTCTTGAAAATTCTCTGTCAAGTAGAAAGTCATGGCATGCTCCTGTTGATGCAAGTCCAGGTTTGTTGCAAATAAGTTGTACCGTTCCTTTAATGCAAGGTGATATTCAGACAAGACCGAACGTCCTGCCAAATGAATATACTCTTTACACAAGACCTGCTCAGCTTGATCTAGGGCTGCTCCAACAAACATCAGCATTGCCCCTGTCATGGCAGCAAATACTAATATTAGAAATACCGATATCATTCCATCTTTTCGAGAGAGTCGGTCCATCGAATATATTCCATTTCATTTATGATGTAGCGGTAAGCCTCATATCCCTTGTCCAGTCGATAGGAAAAGATTCCTTGTGAATCATGAGATACTTTTATTTTTCCAGCTAGTCTTGGGAACAGACGAAGTGTCTCTTTATCAATAGAAACATGCCCATTATCATCTACGTTATCCATGATGGCAGTTTGACTGATTAACGTGCTTTCTGACAACAGGACCTGATACAGTAACGAGGCCTGGCGAACCTCCAAGAATAGAAAGATTCCCACAACGAGCAGCGTCATAGTCACCAATACCACTACAGGCATTATCAAGGCCGCCTCTACCATGGTAGTGCCCTTTTTGTTCATTCTATTCACTAGAAATTTGCAAATAAATCATCAAAAACATGGTTCACAAAGTTGGTAATTTCCGTCTTAAATATGAGACCAACCACCACTGCAATTCCAACCAAAATTGCAACTTGAACCATCTCCATGCCACTCTGATTTCCAGGTAAACGAATTCTTTTCATACTGACTCCTTTCCAAAATCCATTACATTTCAATAAATACCGGTGCTACTGTGATGAGTATTAGGGAGATAATTTGAAGCATCAACGGAAAAGT
>CAYVFH010000003.1:0-54638 GCA_964450985.1 uncultured Oscillospiraceae bacterium
GTGGAAAAAGGGATTCAATCCCGATGGGTTGATGTGTACGAGCAGCCGGGAAAAACTTCGGGGGCCTACAGCTTTGGATCCTATGATTCCATACCCTATATTTTAATGAACTATAATGGGAAGCGAAAAGACATCTTCACCTTGGTTCATGAAATGGGCCACAGTATGCATAGCTATTACACCCGAAAAAATCAACCCTTTATATATGGTGGGCATAGCATATTTACAGCGGAGGTGGCCTCAACCGTCAACGAAGTATTATTAATGCACCATCTACTGAGGCATGCGAAAGACCCACAGGAACAAAAAGGACTATTAAACCAATACTTGGAGGAGTTCAGAACCACTTTATTCCGACAAACCATGTTCGCGGAATTTGAGACCCTCTGTCATAAAGCTTCTCAAAGCGGCACCATACTGACGGCATCCTGGCTTTCCGAAACCTATTATAATCTCAATAAAGAATACCATGGAAATGCATTATCGGAGACTCCCCTTATCTCCTATGAGTGGGCAAGAATCCCTCATTTTTATCGAAGTTTTTACGTGTATAAGTACGCTACCGGCTATTCCGCTGCCATTGCTATCGCTGAAAACATTCTAAAAGGAGGTGCCAAGGAACAGAAAGCCTACTTGGATTTCCTGGCTTCCGGAGAAAGCGACTACCCCATTGAACTCTTACGAATCGCCGGAGTTCACATGGATACACCGAATCCCGTGCACAAAGCCATGGAAGCCTTTGATGCATTGGTAAAAGAATTGGAATCTTCCCTATGAGTAAATTTACCTTTATTGCTTCCGAGGAAGATGCGGGTCGGCTCATTAAAGACATCCTTCGGAAAGAGTTCGTATTTTCCAGAAGGTTACGAACAAAATTGAAACAACAGCCAGAGTTGATTCGTTTGAATGATACATTGGCAGAGGGATGGTTCCCGGTAAATGCAGGCGATAAAATCACCGTCCATTTCCCATCGGAGCAAAGCCAATTTGAACCGGAGAACATCCCGTTAGACATCCTTTTCGAAGATGAGGATTTTCTGTTATTGAACAAGCAACCCGGTATCGTTTGCCATCCTACCAAAGGACATCCCTCTCATACCCTAAGTAATGGCATTCAATTCTATATGGAACAAACGGGGCAAGCTTTTAAAATCCGATTCATTAGCCGCTTGGACATGGATACCTCGGGTATTTTAGCCGTAGCAAAGAATTCCCATGGTCAAGACAATCTGATTCGACAAATGGCAGATAAAAAAGTAGTAAAAAAGTATTTGGCGGTAGTGGAAGGCACTATGACGCAGTCTGAGGGCACTATTCAACTACCCATCGGTCAGCCGGACCCCGAGAAAGTGCAAAGAGGTGTGGTGGAAGATGGTGCAGATTCCATCACACACTATAAGGTTCTGGAATCTTATGGCAGTGGTTACTCTCTTTTAGAACTTATCTTGGGGACAGGTAGAACCCATCAAATCCGGGTCCATCTATCCCATATCGGGCATCCTATCGTAGGTGACCATCTATATGGAAAAGAATCTCCTATGTTGATATCCCGACAGGCCCTCCATGCCTCCTCCCTATCCTTTACCCATCCCATGAAGGGAACATGGATAGAAGTAAACGCACCCCTTCCCCGGGATATGGAAGAGTTGCTACAAAAGCTAAAGTGAAATACCGGGCCACGATTTCAACGAACAAACAAAAACCTCCTCTCCGCAGAGAGAAGGTTTTTTTATGGCATAATTACATTTCATTGCAACAGACTAATGGAAGATAAATCCTGCAATCAGGAACAGCACGCCGGAAATCAAGGCGGCTAGAATTCCGAAAGGAGCTTGTGTAATGGCATGCCGGAAGTTGTTGCATCCACATGCCGCAGAAGTCAAAACAGTAGCATCGGAGTAAAAACAAACATGGCTCCCAAAAACTCCGGCAGATAACACAGCCGCTACAGCCAAAGGCATATGAACATCCAGTTGCATAGCCAATGGAATAACAATAGGAAGCGCTATGATGTACATTCCCCAGTTGGTTCCCGTTATGAACTCCGTTACCGCCAGAACACAGAATATAATAAATGGCATCATGGCCGGCGTCATAAAGGCCGTGGTAGATTCGATCACATAGGAAGTAAATCCAATCTGATCGTTTACCGCGGCAAACAGGAATGCCAGTACCATCAACAACAAGGGCATAATCATATTCTTCAGCCCTTGCAGCGCAACGTCACTAAAATCTTCGGCTGACATCAAGTTTTGTGCCAAGTACAACACAAACATAAATGCCATAGTAACCAGAACACCCATCTGCATGTCTACATCAAAATAGATAGTGGCTCCTACTAACACAAGAATGGGCAGGAAAAAATTCAACATTTTGGGATTTTCCGGCATGACAACATCTTCCGAACCACCACGGATGTCAATCTTATCCGATCCAGCCGGAGCCAAAGGTCCTCCCTCTAAAACACGTTGCTCTGCCCTTTTCATGGGGCCAAAAGTTGGTACAATTCCCATGATAACAAAGGGAACAATAAGCGCCGCAATCCATCCATAAAAGTTATATGGAATAGTCTTAATAAAATAAATCAATCCCTCTCCATCCGGAGCCCATCCATTGGCTTCCAACAACTGGCCGCAGAATACCGCCCATGTGGAGATAGGTATCAGAACGCATAAAGGGGCAGCGGTGGAGTCCACCACATAGGCAAGAAATTCTCTTGGCACTTTATGTCGATCCGTCAAGGGCGCCATACAAGAACCCACCGTGAGGGAATTTAAATAGTCATCAATAAAGACCACAATGCCCAAAACCCAAGTCCACATCAGTGAAGATTTTCTGGTTTTTGCTTTGGTTGCTACCCATTCTCCGAAGGCAAAAGCGCCACCGGCCCTTTCAATAAGTGAAATGATACTTCCCATCAGTCCACACACAATAATGAGCCAGGCAATATCCTCACTCATCATTACTTCCAATAGGGTGGAGCTGAATGCTCCCAGTACATCCCCCTGGGCTACCATAATAAAACCCATGACGGATGCCAGGGTCAGTGCTTCCAAAATTCTCTTGGTAACAAAAATATAAACAATAAGAAAAAGTGCAGGGATTAAAGAATACGCTCCAAATTCTGCAGGATCATTCGGCATCATAGCTGTTAAAACCAAACTCACCGCGATAATAATAAGGACCGCAAGAAGAGATCGTCTGGCATTAAAGTCAGCGGCTTCTTCTTTTAAAAAGTTAAACATAGGCATCTCCTTTCGGTTAAAAATTTAACGAATATTTTGAAATATTCGTGCATGGGGTTATTATAATCTCCTTCTCCCTTGGAATCAATATAAAATAACATGTTCTTAAAAAAGTACACCCGTAGCACTATTCACGTGCTGCGGGTGTTTGAAAATCAAGCAATTTCAGAATCTATCTGGTAGTCATTTAGAGAAATTTGCTCTTCACCTTATTCCAGAAATCATAGCTCTCAAATCGAACCAAATTCACGGTTTTTTCCGAAATCTTGACTCGCACTTCTCTCACATTTTCATATTTTTTTTCGATGCTATCCACTGCTATATAAATCTGCTCAAAGCCCTCCTCCGGCACCACACCAAGGGATAACTCTGCAGGTAACAAGAGACTGGAGGTGAAGCTTCGATAGGCGGTGGTGTTCATGGGTGCGATAGGAGTGACTTGCAATACCTTCAGGCGAGGATCTACAATGGAGCCTCCCAACGAATAATTGTACCCCGTCGATCCGGCCGGTGTAGCAACACAAACCCCATCCCCACTAAATCGTTCAATAAAACTACTCCCAATTGAGATATTTAAGTGCACCGTGTAAGAATTTCCAGTTCGTATCACCACCTCATTCAATGCTTGAAGTGTTTCTTTTCCCTGACTATGGGAAACCTCTGCTTGGGCGGTGGCCAAGGGCTGTATGCCAAAACTACCGGCTCTGTAATTTTCAATGCATTGATCCAAACAATCTGGCATATACTCTTGGAAAAACCCTAAGTGACCTGTATTGATGCCCAAAAACGGAATCCCGGGAAAGCCACATTGATGCAACGCTTGAAGAAACGCCCCGTCTCCCCCGACGCATACCACCAATTCCGCTGCTTGTTCAAAGGAATGCACCACTTCAAACCCGGCAGTTCTCAACTTACTTTCCAATAACTGCATTGTTTCCAAGGAACGATCGGTTTGATTGGAAAACAAAGACACCACTCTATCTCTCATGGGATATCACCCTTTCTACGATTTCAACATCCGAAGGTGTATCGATATATTCCGTGCCCCTTTTCTGTCGGGTTTCTCTGCCTTTTCCGGTAATCAGCACCACACTATGAGTAGGTGCAGATTGGATGGCACGGGAAATTGCCTCTTCTCGATCCGGTATAATCTCATAAGGGGTTTTTTCTCTGGCCACATGCACTGCGATTTCCTCTGAAATTTTGTCCAGCGACTCTTCCCCGGCATCTTCTTCCGTAATAAATACTTTTTGTGCATTCTTACCAGCGATTTCTCCCAACTCTCTCCTTCTCCCCAAGGCTTTTTTGCCGGGACATCCAAACACGATAGAAATCCATCGATCCGGATATTCATTTTTGATAGACTGAAATAGTGTCTCGAAAGACAGTTGATTATGGGCATAATCTATATATATGATACAATCCTTTTGTCGATCATAAAAGACTTCCATTCTGCCTGGTACCTTAGCCTTTTCCAAGCCTCTTCGAATGGTGGGAATGGGAATATCCAATATCCGGCATGCCGCAATGGCGGCCAGGGCATTGTCTACATTGAAATCCCCCTTCATGTTGATTTCAAAGGGTTCATCCCCATCTTGCATTTTCACGAAAAAGCGGGTTCCCCCTTCATGGCTGACTAATGTGTGCCCCCAAAAATCGCTGGTAGAATCTCGCCCAAACGTGACCACATTGGGAGCATTCTCTTTTGCCGCTGCCCATATCCGATGGAAACAGGAGCTGCCTTTTTGAATAACGGCTGTATCGCATTGGGAAAATAGCCTCAATTTTGCATTCAAATAATCTTCAAAATCCGGATGCTCCATTTGGGAAATATGGTCCTGTCCAATATTTAAAAAAATTCCCACCTGAAAGGAAACTCCCAGTGTTCTATGATATTTTAAGGCTTGGGAACTCACTTCCATGACGAGATGGGTAACGCCGGAATCCACCGCATGACAAAAGTGCTCATGTAATTCAAAGGTTTCCGGAGTAGTGAGGTGGGATTCTTCATCAA
This sequence comes from uncultured Oscillospiraceae bacterium, assembly GCA_964450985.1. Lineage (GTDB taxonomy): Bacteria > Bacillota > Clostridia > Peptostreptococcales > Anaerovoracaceae > JAAZGD01. The sequence continues at coordinate 5,260 of CAYVFH010000003.1, forward strand.
TGACACCATCATAATTCTGAATGCCGGATAATACGCCACTCATCTTGCCGCCAGAATGGATCAGATACTCATCCAAAATGCTCTTCACATAGTATGTAGTGGTAGACTTGCCTTTGGTGCCCGTGACACCAACCAGAGTTAAATTTTTCCAAGGCTCTTCATAGTAATCATTGGCTAAAAGGGCCAAGACTTTTCGAATATCCACAACCTGTAAACAAGGAATGGCACTTCCTTCCGGATATTCTTCCATGGCAACATAGGCCACCGCCCCCCTGGCCACTGCATCCCTCAAGTATGTCGGTTCAAAGTGAGCGCCTTTACAAACAAACAAGGTCCCGGAGCAAACCTTCCGGGAGTCATATGTTACCTGACTCACTGGATTTTCCATCATTGTATCATTTGGGAGATGCCCCACTAAAAGCCCTTCCTTTTCCAGCAAATGGACATAGTGACCCAACGTCTTTTTTTGGTTACCCATTTCTCTGGACCTTTCCCAAATACTTTTTATACTTCATATAATGACCATAATAATTTCGCATAAAATAATAGAGATGCTTGGCCCCACCTTCTTTTTTATTCTTTAGGGGGTTGGAACACTTCTTCTCCCGAATCAATCGTTTGATGGTTTGTCTGTATTCCGAATAAGGAATATACTTCTGGGCCACACCTTTGGGAATCACCATCCAAAGATGTTCATTCGCTACACAATGGAAATCCAGTTCCTCTTGATGTATATAGTCATCCACCACCAAAGTTGCGATGTTCTCCCCACTACCTGTCACGTAATAGTTGCTTCTTCCTTGTCTGGTATTGATTTCGAATACCTTATAAATACCGTCCCGTTGATCATACTTGATATCAAAATTCGAGAATCCCACGTAACCGATGGACTCCAACAAGTCTTTCAATTTCTTTTCTACGGATGGCACTCTTTCCGTGATGATAACCGCATGATTTCCGATACCATGAGGTGTATGCTCTTCTAAAAGAACATGCCCCATACACATCATCTTTACTTTGCCACTTCGATCAGAATAGTTGGTAAGAACGTGCATATAGCTATCATCCCCGGGTATGAAGTCTTGAATAATAATACTATCATCATAGCCCGATTCATAAATCATCGCCAGAATGCCGTTCAATTCCTCCCGGGTTTCCGCCTTATACACCTTCTTCTGCAAGGGGAAGGGATGAGCCCAATACATAATTCCATTGGAGGGCTTCACAATATACGGTGCTTGAAAAGGCAACTCAAAATTACCTCTCAATTCCTTTCTGTGAATAAAGGTTTGCGGATATGGAATCCCCATTTCCTCACATCGCAGATAAAACTTTTCTTTATGGGTCAAATTCCGAATCAAATCCCCGTCTATGGTTGGTGTAACCACATTGGGGGGGAAACTACCATTGTAATCACCAATCAGCTGAACGTAGCTATCTCCACATCCCATCACGATTACCGGCTCATCTCCGAAATCTTGGGCATAGGTTTTTACCAGTTCCTGAAATGTGTTCGGTTGATCCACATCGTAGACCGCCGTATAATTCATTATTCTACTATAGGCACAAGGAAAGCTACGGTACTTTCCATAGACCCTGGGAATAATTCCGTAATGGTCATGAAAGGCCCGAGCCACACTATACACATTAATGTCTCCTGCAAAGAGAAGCACATGAAAATTTGTTTCCATTCTTTTAGCCTCAATTTTTAAAAAGGGAGAGCATAACTCCCCCTTTCCATTATCATCTTTCTTCTTCTGAATTCAACTCCGGTGGAGAAATTTCAGGAATGGGCCCATTTGCCTTCAAGTTGCCCGTTATGATTTCATAAAAAGCCACCTGGGTTAAAGACACATATGGCAGCAACCAGACATAAGGAAGATATGCCACCAATGCTAATAACTGCAACCCCATAGAATAGGGATTATCAATGAGCATTTTTTCCACTATCCCCATGGGTATTGTACATAGAAACCACCAACCGATGAAGCTCAATGTCACATAAAAGTATTTGCCTTTGTTGCCATCCATTAACCGTTTACTTTCTTTCACACACTGTATTATCCCAAATTCCGGATGGTCTGCCAACACATAAAAGGCTTGACTGTAGCGAAACATGGCAATAATCCCGGGGACAATCAGTAATAGCGTCCATAGTACAATCAACAGGGTCATATATAAAAACAACCCCAGAGATTTGACGTAATACTCAAACCCGTAAAAAACTTGGGAAAGCTCAGGGCTCCTCCGCCGAAAAATAGCCAAAAAGAAAAACGAAATTCCCAAAGTAAATGGGCCTGATACCATTAAGGTGTACAGACCTGCCACATTCTGTCCCATGGTTCCCTGAAATAAAATCGAAATCAGAACAGGAGGAACCATAAGCGCCACCCCATAAACCAAAACCCCTTTCATAGAAAGGTTTCGATAAGGCGCCATGGCTGCCCGGCCTAGAGCCCTTAAATTTTTCGCGGTTTCCGTTACGATAATGGTGTTCATATTTCCTCCCATCTGAATACTCTATACCTTACATTCTAGTACAAATTTGCAAATATTTCTCGAATTTCTTCGTCTTCTAAGAAAACATAGTTGTTGCCTAGCAGTCTCTGTTGGTTCTCTATGGTAGATTTGGTAAAAGAATCCACCTGGTCTTCTGTCATTCCATAGTCGCGGAGTGGTTTCTTCACCATAATTTGTCCCAGGAATTCCTCCAACTTATCATATACCTTCTCCACATCACACTCTAATATTTTCGCAAATATTTCGTTGGCTTTCTTTATTTTGCCCTCCGGGTCCTTGCGCATATACATCTTGAAAATTTCCGTGAAGAATTGATAGTTGGCTTCTCCGTGGGGAACATGGAAAGCGCCACCAATGGAATATGATAATGCATGTACCGCCGCACATCCCGCGTTTCCAAAGGCGATGCCTGCATAATTGGATGCAATCAGAAAATCTTTCAAATAAGGAGCTCGAGCTGCTGCATCGGAATTCCCCGTCGCTAAAATCTTTTTATATCCACTCATAATCATTTCGATGGCTGCAAGGGAATACATTTCCGTGAAAGGGTTCGCCTTAGGAGACAAGTATGATTCTGTGGCATGAATTAACGCATCAATGGAACTGGTGGCAAACACGTAATCGGGAAGCCCTGCCAAAGATTCCGGAACCAATACTGCAATATCTGCGTAGGTATCATCCACTGCAATTCCTTTTTTAATCTTTAAATTTTTCAACTCTGCGATGGCCACGTTGGTTACTTCACTGCCCGTTCCGCATGTGGTAGGAACCACCACTAGCTCCTTCTCCTTTCGCGGGGCCACTTTCCCCATAAATAAATCTTCGCTTCTTTCAGGAATGTCCAATGCTAGAATTTTACAAATATCTACGATGGTGCCTCCACCAAATGCAATGATACGATCATAGTCCATGGCCTTCATGTCCTTTGCCATGGTATCAATCATCTCATCCGAGGGTTCTCCTTTTCCATACTTCTCCTGGAACACCACATTGGTCTTTATATTTAGGGGCTTTACATATGGTGTATACATCCATTCATTGGTTACCAGAAGATCTTTTTCTCCAATGGAAAATTCCTCATTAAATTCTTTGAAGGTGTCAAAATAATAAATCTTTGGGACCACTCTCAATGCTAACATAACAACCCTTCCTTTCTTTTCCACTTAATTGTTGATACGAGTATTTCGGAGAATTTTCTTTATTTACAGGCAGCATTAAATCTCTCTTCAAATGCCTTTCCCAATTCCTCTCGAAAATCAGGATGTGCGATTTCAATTAACTGTCTGGCTCGATCCTTTAAATTCTTTCCTCTTAGCTGAGCAACACCAAACTCCGTCACCACATAATCTACATCATTTCTGGAGGTGGTCACTGCGGCGCCATGGTCAATGTAGGGCACTATTTTGGAAATTCGCGTTCCGTCTTTTTTTAATGTAGAAGAAGGCATAGCGATAATGGCTTTTCCCTTTCCATCTAGGGACATAGCGGCCCCTCGTACAAAATCTACTTGACCACCCACCCCAGAAAACTGTTTAATTCCAATGCTGTCGGATACCACTTGCCCCATAAAATCAACTTGCAAACAGGAATTAATACTAACCATTTTGCTGTTTTGTGCAATCACTGTTGGATTATTGACATAATCAACAGTCCGCATTTCTATCATTGGATTTTTGGCACAGAAATCATACAAACGTTTGGTTCCCATAAGGAATGTTACCACCATTTTACCCTTGTGAATGGTTTTAGCGGAACCATCGATGGCACCTTTTTCATATAAGTCTACCACACCGTCCGAAATCATTTCCGAATGGATTCCCAAGCTTTTCTTATCCTGTAATTGATATAATACTGCATCGGGGATGGCGCCAATGCCCAACTGTAAGGTGCTTCCATCTTCAATCAGGGATGCACAATTTTTCCCGATGGCCTCTTCAACCGGTCCAATTTTAGGAAGAGGAATTTCTGCCAGTGGATAGGATGTTTCTACAATTTTATCAAAGGCACTCACATGAACAAAAGTGTCTCCATATATCACCGGCATTTCACTGTTAACCTCGGCAAGCACCGTCTTAGCAGATTGAATTCCTTGCATAGTGTAGTCTGCCGAAACACCTACAGAACAGTAGCCATGATCATCCGGAGGAGAAACCGTTACCATCATCACATCAATGGGAAAATGCCCTTGACGAATTAACTTCGGCACTTCATGAAAAAACACCGGCACAAAATCTCCATGACCTTGTTCCAGGCAATTCCTAGTACTACCTCCAGTGAACCAACCGTCCCAACGGAAGTTTTCTTTGTATTCCGGCCAAGTGTATTTTCCTTCTCCTAAGGAAACCATGTGAGATATGGTTACATCCCTATAATTCGCTGCATTGTCTACCATGGCGGTGACCAACTCTTTGGGCTCCCCCACACAGTGGGCAAACACCACTCGATCTCCGGATTTAATCCCTTGGACTGCTTCCTGAGCGGTACATTTCCTGCTTTCATAAATCTCTTTCCAGTTCAATTCACTCAACCTCCATCCATTCCTTCAATTTTCCTATGGTTTCTTCTATTCCCTTCTCATCCCAAATTTTTGCTACCCCCTTGCGATATGCAAATTGATGGTAACTGGCACAACAACTGGTGCATCCGCCTATGACCAAGAGGGCGTCATACTCGACACCCTCCTGCGCAATTTCAAAATCTATGTCTTGCATTCTGTCTTGGATTGCTTGAAAGACACTGCCCCTGTCGTATCTCGGATTACATCCTCCACAATATCTAACCCCTACCCTCATCATAATTACTTGATTCCTGCGATTGCCTTTGCCAATTCTTTCTTGGCTTCGATATTTCCTTGTCTTGCAATCATGATACGCTGAGCTTGGGGAGATCCGGCACCATGCATAGACTCCGTTCGATAACCAACGGCAGAAGACCCCAGACAAATATTTTCCAGGAATCGTAGAACTCTCATACGTTCTTCCGTTGTACAGGTTGGTGCTGCTGCAAAATACTTGTTGCATACTGTCCCCAAGGTTTCCCCATTCTTCCCTACGACTAAATCTGATTTGAAGTCTTTTTCTGAAGGCATAGTAACCATGAGTCCCCCTGCAATATCTTCTGCCAGTCGAACGATTTCATAGGGGAATCTTGTCACATTTTGTTTGCATACATTGGCTAACAACAAGTCGATTTGGAAGTTCCCGGCATCAGTGGGATATCCCTCGGCAGAACAGGCGATACCGCAACAATACAAGGTTTCGTTCAAATGGGTCATTTCAATCAGCTTGTCCTTAACATGAGATGCCTTATGCGCACCATTGTAGTCGGCGGCCAAAGCAGCGGCACCAATGATAACATCTCCCACACCAACTTTACAGCCGCCATAGGATTGTCGATGATAACCGGCAAATCTTTCCACCAGCATGCCTGCAAATTCTACTTCGCCGTTTAAGAAAACATACTCATTGGGAATGAATACATCATCAAATACTACCAAGGCTTCCTGGCCTCCGAACTTCTTATTACCCAAATCCACATCTGCATTTTCTTCCAGCTTGCGGGTATCACAAGACTGACGTCCATAAATCATAAACAGTCCCTCAGCATCCGATGGACATGCAAATGAAATGGCATAATCCTTGTCATCCTCTTTCATGGCCTGTGTGGGCATAATGAGATGCCAGTGGGAATTGATGGAGCCCGTCTGGTGACATTTGGCACCTCGAACTACGATTCCATCCGGCCTTTGCTCTACCACCCGAAGAAATAAATCCGGATCTCTTTGTTGAGCAGGTCCCAATCCTCGATCCCCTTTGGGATCTGTCATAGCGCCATCTACTGTCCAATCTTCTGACTGAACCTTTTTTAGAAACTCCACGAATCTTTTGTGATATTCTGTTCCATGCTTTTTATCTATTTCATATGTAGTGGAAAATTCCGCATTGAAAGCATCCATCCCTACACAGCGTTGAAAACAGCTAGCGGTTTTTTGACCGCACAATCTCTGCATCTTCACTTTTTTCCGAAGGTCATCGGTGTTTTGATGCAGGTGTCCAAATCGGTTTACTCGTTCTCCGGTCAGATTCGATTGGGCTGTCATTAAATCTACATATTGGGGATCGTTGGCCAAGTCATAGGTCACAGCCACGCAATTAATAGAGGGACGAATCATCGGATGATCCACCCAATTTTCGATTTTCTCACCAAATAAATAAACTCTGGTGTTAAGCTTTCTCAAGCTCTCGATGTACTGTTCTCCTGTCATTAACATTTCAGCTTCACTCCTTTTTCATGATATATAATTAACGGTTGTAAACCTAATGGTTCCTATGTTGGTGAAATATATACGTTTTCTTTCACTAGATTTCTTTATTCAATATCTTTTTGGCCATATTAATTAAATCTTGAGAAACAGAGGTGTCCAGTATCACATCCTTCACCTCGGGCAATTCCGCCATCAATATTTCTTTCACTACGTTCTCGATGGTTTCCTGGGCGGAAGGACACTGTCCGCAAGCACCTGTCATCCTCACATATACAACCCCTGCTTCCCAACCCGTAACCAGGGCACCACCATAATGCTCTGCCAGTTTGGGGTTAACCTTGTTTTCTACTACACGACTTATCTCATCTAACGTCATAAGTATCTCTCTTTCTACATTATTTACCAAGAAAATTATACCTTTTATAAAATGGAAATACAAGAACAAAGCTGCGATTTATTGGGACTTTGATGTGGGATAAAAAAGGCCCTTCCCATTGGAAAAAGGCCCTTCTTTTCTCAGTTATTTCAAAATATTCCGACCATTGTGGCTGGTCCAAGCTGGCTCCTTGCCATCCACGCTTTCCCAATGTGCAAGCACATAGGACAACATCCGGTACAAGCCTTCATTCCCCGAAGAACACCAGACATTGTGCACCCTGGATCCGGATAAACGGGTTGCCACGGTGATTTCCACATAGTCATTGGTTAATTCCACTTGTTCCACCTTATACAGAGGGACTCTGACCGGAGGGACTCGCTTCTTTTGATCCAAATCATCGCCGAAATATAGACACTTGTCCGTAATAACCATGTTATAATTCTTATTCCCTCGATAGTATTCTTCGTACTCCGGCTTGAACCTCCCTGATTCATGGTTATAATGGTACACATGGTGAGTTCTCATGTCCCCAAATACCAATAAGAAATAGGATTCCAAAACGATTTCCTCCGGTGAAAACCGGCACATTTTGCCGTATGTTTTTCGAAAGAACTCTTGAATTCCTGGTTCCCCTGCCATCTGATTAATCGTATCAAAAACTGAAATTTGGGTTTCTTCATTCGGGTCATCCTTCGATTCCCGAAGAAGTTTTTTCACTTTCATCTTATAAGCACTCGATGATTTATTTTTTTGACCACCTTGTTTGCTTCGTTTCGTATACACCATTATGCCAACCAGCATTATCAGTATTAATAACCACTCCATGGACAATCCTTTCATTCGTTGCATTATCAACTTCCGGTTTCATTATAACAAAAAGAGAAGGCGGTGACTATCCCCGCCTTCTCTCATTAGTCTGCTTACTTACTTCTCGTTTCCCTATACTGCCAACCCTAACAATCTGGGCAACCACAATGATAAGCCCGGAATATAGGTAGTAACCAACAGAGTGGGAATCCACCCGAAAAATATCAAATACATGGTAGTTCTGAGCATTTCGTTCACTGGCGCGTTACCTATACGGGAGCCAAGATACAAGAAAGGCGCTGTGGGTGGTGTAACACATCCCAGTCCCAAATTGACCCCGATAATGCCCGCAAAATGGATGGGGCTGATTCCCAATTCCGTAACAACCGGCAACAAGATGGGAGTACACAGCAAAATAGCACTGGTATCATCCATCAACATTCCGATAATTACCAGGAACAGATTAATCATCATTAGCAGTACGAATTGGTTCTCAGAAATGGAAGTCAACACTGCTAAAATCTTGGCAGGAACATTTTCCATGGTATAAAGCCGTGACATAACCATAACGGAAAATAGCATAATCATAATAACACCCGTGGTGGTTCCTGCTTCCACCAAACTGGATTTCAGCGTTTTTCGATTCAATCCCTTGTAGATGAAAAATCCTACTGGGATGGAATACACTACGGAAACCGCAGCCGCTTCCGTCGGGGTCATAATTCCGCCGTAAATACCGCCCAGAATAATCAGGGGTGCCAAGATGGCCGGAATCGCCCGAAAGGTGCTTCGAAGAATTCGCTGTTCCGGTGGTCTTTCGCTTCGGGGAATTTTAGGCATGACAGCTATGGTTTCACAATCCCTTAATAGATATACATTAATGGCGCTAAACAGAATTACCAAAATAATTCCAGGAATAACGGTGGCCGCAAAGCTTGCCAAAATTGAAGTGCCTCCGACCCATGCATACAAAATCATATTCAGGCTGGGAGGAATTAAAAGCGCTAGAACCGAAGCGCTGGATATCAAGGCCGAGCAATGGCCTTTAGGATATCCGGCAGCATACATTCTGGGAAGCATGATGGAACCAATACAGGACAAGGTGGCAAAACCAGATCCGGAAATGGCGCCAAACAATGCGCAAGATACGACCATTACAATTCCCAGTCCACCCTTGATTCGTCCTACAAAGGAACCTACAAAATCTACCAGACTTTCTCCAATACCGCCCTTTTCCATAAAGGAACCCGCCAGTACAAAAAGAGGAATGGCGCAAAGAATAATAGAGCTGGCTTTGTTGTATCCATAGGGGAACAAGAAATGAAAATCATATCCCCCCATCAAAACGATGGTCAATGTAGATGCAAAGAAAGCCAGGGGAATCGGTGCTCCGATAATTAATACAAGTATCAGCACCGCAGCAGCAACTAATACTGTACTCATTTACCAATCCCTCCTTCCACACCGTGGTCCAACATCCATTGTTCCAAATCGATTTTTTTCACACGTCTCAAATACATTTTTTTGAATTCGCCAATCATATAAACAATATTATAAAATGTCATAAATCCTACTCCAAAGAAAATAGAGCTGTATCCGATTACCATCGGAATTCGGTATACCGAGGTCACTGAACCAACATCCACTGCATAAAGTATCAAATTCCAGGCCCACCATGCAAACCACAAGGACAGTCCCACTGTGACTACCTCGCGTAGAATTCGAATGATGTCCTTAAATAAGTTTTCTTTCAGCATAACTTCAATGATGTCTGCGCGGATTTGACTCTTTTCATAGCTACCATGGGCACACCCTACCATGTACAACCAAAAAGCCACCATAATCAGCAGCTCTTCATAGCCGTTGAAGCTAATCCAGTCAAACAGCCTAAGAGCGGTTTCCACAAAGACTATCAAGGTTACAACTGAAGCAGTGACAACAATGACCCACTGCAATACTTTTGGTACAAAAAACCAAAACCTTGTGCGCTCAATTCTTGTCAACTTACTTCCTCCTTCTCTCTAAAATTGGGAGGAAAGGTGATTCCTCTCCTCCCAGCTTATTGTCATACAAGCAATAACTTAAAATTATGTGCTGCCTCGGTTAATCTTTACAGACCTACTTCAGCACGGAAACCGTCCATTAATTCTTTGGTCAACAGCTCTTCCAATTTCGGCCAAGAAGTCTCCCGAATAAATGCCGCGTGCTCTGCTACTTGTTCATCGGTAAACATAATAACCTCTACACCATAGTCATCCTGAAGCTTTTGTAGATAGTCCGCTTCATTTTGTTCCGCCACGTTAAAGCTCTCTGCACTCATTTCTCTGTAGCAATCCAATACGATTTCGCGGTCTTCTTCCGTCAACTTCGCCAAACTTACTTCACTAACTACATAAGCAGTAGCTTCCAGATGGAGCCAATTGTAATACATCTTAGTAATAATTTCTCCTACCCATGCATAGTTCATGTTGGCGGTTCCACCAATCCAACCATCCACAACACCAGTCTGAAGAGCCGTAGGAACTTCAGCATAAGTAATAGTAGTTGGGTTGTATCCTAAATCTTCCTGCACGATTCGGAATGTGGCCATAGCAGGACTTCGCAAAGCCAGGTTTTTATTTGCACCAGGTACCATTACATCCGTCGGGTCTTTCTTAACGCCCATTCCAATGAAGCCTTCGCAGACAAAACCAACAAAGTTTACGTTCTGAGTGGCACAAATTTCCTGCATAACAGATACCATGTAGGAATCCGGCCCGTACAATACTTTCCCATCTTCAAAGCCAGTTGCATAATAAGGCAGATAGGCAGCTCCTAATCTTGCATCGGAAGCATCTGGCACAGTTATCTGGGCAGAATCGATAGCGCCCAACATAACCTCTTCATAAACCGTTTCATAACTACCCAGCTGACTGGCAGGATAGTAAGCAATTTCTACTCTTCCTTCTGTTTTTTCCGCAACCAATTCTACCAGTTGCTCATTAAGTCTTGTAGACATGTGGTCCACCGGAGCATCCGATGCCAGACGGAAAACCATGGGGTTTTCAGCATCATATGCAGCTGCTTCTCCTTCACCACCGCCACCACCACCGCCGCAGGCGGCAAATGAGGACAGAACTAGGACCATTACCAGCATGATTGCTAAGGTTCTTTTCATATGCGATCTCCTCCTTTATTCATCGACAAATGTTCTTTTCAGCATGAAAAGTCTTTTGTCATTCACTCGCAAGGATTATACTATACAATTCACTTTTTTAGCAAATAAATGTTACTAATCCCCTTGTTTTTTTTGTCATGTATACAAGATGCTTCTATTTCAACGGTTACCTAACAAATGATACGGCAAGATTGTATATTTTTTTTGTATAAAACAGCAAATATGTATACCAAAGGCCCTACGGAATACCATCCCCAAGGTCAATTTCTCTTATATGCCCCTATTCCAGCCTCTCTCCGCAATTTTATAACCGGCATATGACATTTTATTCTCCCGAAAATAAATCCTACACTCCGCTCTATTCCCCCGTAAACTCTGCTTTTCTTTTTTCCAGAAAGGCACCCATACCCTCTTGCTTATCCTTGCTTGCAAAGGGACCGGTGAACATTTCTATTTCTAAGGCAGATGCAGAAATCATATCTAAATCAAAACCTCTGTTTACAGCCGTCTTAGCAGCCTTGATGGCTAGCGGAGCTTTCCCCAGTATGGTTTCCGCCAGTTCCTCTGCTTTTTTTAGCAATTCTTCATGGGGGACCACTTCTTCACATAGGCCAACCGCCAAAGCTCTTTCTGCATTGAGAGTCTCCCCGGTCATAATCATTCGTTTTCCCATGGCTTTTCCTACCAGTCTCGGCAGACGTTGGGTACCCCCAAATCCGGGGATAATTCCCAAATTCACTTCCGGCTGCCCAAACTTGGCTTTTTCCGATGCAATCCGAAAATCACAAGCCAAGGCCAGCTCGCACCCACCTCCTAAAGCAAATCCGTTCACTGCAGCAATAATGGGCTTTTCCATTTCTTCCATATAATTCATGAGGCGATGGCCCAACTTCATCATCTCTCGACCTTCCTTGGGACTCATCTGATGCATGGCGGAAATATCTGCACCGGCCACGAAGGCTTTTCCCTCCCCGGTTAGTATAACCACTCCCACTTCGGAATCCTTCTCTATTTGTTGAAACATAGCATACAGTTCTTCTAAGACTTGGGGATTTAAAGCATTCATTGCTTCCGGACGATTCACGGTAAGAAAGCCTTTTCTTTCTTTTTTTTCAAAACGTAATGTTTGGTACATGTTTCCATCTCCTTCATATTTATTTATTGAAACGACATATTGTATGCAAATGACACAGCAGTCATTTTACTCCATGGATTTTCTACTATCATATCATTCTGTATATTTTGAGGCAATCCTTCCGGCTCTATCAAAACCAATGACTCTACAACTTAAAATTTGAGCTTAAGACCTTTTCATCCACCGCCTTACTGTCTTTTTATTCCACCTGGCAATAAACCGGGAACTTAGGGAAGGCTTCCACTGAAGTTCCATAACCAGGCATCCCACAATGAGCAGAACCGCCCCTACGTATGCTCGGGGAAGAAGAATCTCCTGGGCAAAATAAAAGGCCACAAAACCAGCAAACACAGGCTCTAAAGTGAATATCACACCCACATGATTTGCAGAAGTGTATTGCTGCGCCACTGCTTGAACAATAAAAGCCAATCCGGTACAGAATATGGACAGGAATAATACGGAGCCCCATACCTTCCCGCTAGAAGGGAACCTTGGTTCTTCGAACAGGAAGGCCAATAGCAGCTGCCACACCCCATTAAAGCCTAGTTGAAACACCCCTAACTGAAATGCGTTAACCTCCTTCTTCTTCACCGCTTTCTCCGTTACCAACAAGTCAAAAGCATAGGCTACTGCGCAAAGAATACATAGCAAATCCCCCACCGCCGGTTTTAGGTTTCCATCGAGAGTAAGAAGGCCGATTCCCACCACACACATTACTACCACAATTCTCAGCTTCTTGCTGGGAACAATACCAAACAAAAAATACCCCAATATGGGTGTAAACACTACGGATAAAGCGCACAAGAACCCCGCATTGGATAAACTGGTGTACATCACACCAAACGTAGCGCCGATATACACCACCACCAGTATGGACCCGATATAGAAGCTATATTTCAACGTCTCTTTGCTGACACCCCTCAGTTTTGGGAATGTGAGAATCACTGCCACAACAAAAGCCATTAGAAATCGGTGGGCATTCAGTGTAAAAGGACCCAGTTCCTCTAAACTCAGGTCCATCAGGTAGTAAGAGATACCCCAAGCAAAGGTTACGAGAAGTAGCATGAGGTCTGCCTTGATTTGTTGCGTCATTTTATAACTCTCCAATGAATAATTCCAGTGCCAGCTGCGGGTTTAATAACCCACTCTTATTCTGCCGATCAATTTCATATAGTCGTTTAACAAATTGATAGAGCTGACTTGAAGTATATCTTCCGGCAACGGAAGCTCCCTTTCGCAAGCGAAAGGGATGTACCTTTAGCTCTTTTTCCATTTCTCCCAAAGATATATTTTCGTCCTGAAGCTGTCGGATGTCCAAAAGCAATTCGTACTGTGAAATCAACAACCCCAGTATCTTGTAAAAACTTTCCCCGGAGCGAAGCATATTGGATAATAACTCATAAGCTTCTCCTTTTTTATCTGAAGCTAGAGCATCCACAAAAGAAAACACATAAGTATTCAAATCTCCCGCCATGGTTTGATGCACATCTACAGCCGTGACCTCGTCGCCCTCCGCATGGGATAGTATTTTTGCCAAATCATTCTCCAGGTGATATAAGGTGTATGTGGATTGAGGATGAAGATACCCGGATAGCTCGACAATAGTTTCTGCCACATCTTCTCGCAATGCTTTCCCTGCCTTAACAAATCGATTGCGAATAAATATTTTTAGATCCGCCGCATCCAGTCTATCAAACTGGTAAGCATCCCCCACTTTTTGAATCATTTTTGTTAGCTGCAATCTTTTGTCTACATCCTGCTCCCGAAACAGCAGTATGGTGCTGGAAGGAATATGCGGTAAGTACTCACCCAAAGCTTTTCGATCTCCGCTGTCAGGTATGGATTCCGAGCCCTCTTCCTCCCCTTCTTTTCTTTTCATTTTGAATAGCCCGCTATCTTCTATTACCACGATTCTTCTTTCTGAAAACATGGTCAAAGTTTCACAAACAGATATCAACTCGTCCAAGGGAGGCATTCCGTGAAATATGGTCACATCCAAAAGATATGTCTCAGGGTTTACATATTTTTCGATGATTTGACGTACCGCCCAATCAACCTGCAAACGCTCCTCCCCAAAAAAAAGCAAAACCGAAGGGAAGTCTCCCTTCTTTAAATCCTCCATCATTCGTTTGAAAGCATAGTTTTTATCCATATTTCTTTGTCTTTTCCTGTGGGAACTTTAATGCCTATGGCCCCATGCCAATCATTCCTTAACACCATTATATCTTGTTCTCGACATTTTTCAATGACAGTAGGATGAGGATGACCAAAATTGTTTTTCCCCACCTGAATCACAGCCAGAGTGGGCCGTACTACCCGAAGGAATTCCTTTCCGGTACTGAATCGGGATCCGTGATGGGCGATCTTCAGTATGTCATTCTGTAGCACAACATCTCTATGACCCCTCATTAATAAACGTTCACCCTCTTCATCAATATCTCCCGTCATAAGAACTGCCAACCCTTTTACCTCCACTCTCAAAATGAGAGATAACTGATTTTCATCTTCTGGAAGCAAATCTTCTGTATCACTCCAAGCTTCTGGACTCAGAACCCTTATTTTTACTTGGTCCTCCACCCATATCTCAGCGCCTTTCGAAACGTATGTCAGTTGCCCTTGGTCAAACCCACTATGTTCTACAATGGAATCTTCCATCCTTTCATACCCTTCATACAAAATTAACTGCTGAATGGGAATTTCCTGACTTAAGGTCTGAAACCCTCCATAATGGTCTTGGTGAAGATGAGTTACTACTGCCAAATCTATTTTCCGATGTCCGTTTTTAAGAAGATAAGGTAGTAAAACCTTTCTCCCAACGTCGTAGGTTTCGCTTCCCCCGGAATCAATCATCACCGCATAACCACCCGGTGTTTCCATAAAAAGACAGTCACCTTGCCCCACGTCAAGGAACACCATGTCACAATCTCGTAAAGGCACCTTATATATTCCTTGGGCGAATACAATAAGAATTAGCAGCACAATGCTGGTTTTTATGAACCAAGAATGATACCCCCTACTTCGCAAAATCTTAACACTTTCCGAGACAACCACAAACAAAAGTAGGATAAACCCCGCCACTAAAAAAGGGGGTGGACTGATACACCAAAAGGTTGTCTTTCCTTCCCAATACAACCACTGGTTCAGCCAAATGAGACCATCCATGCCCCAGCCAACCGCTTTCACCAAAATAGTAAACAATATCCCATCGCCCAAGAAAGAAACGGGAAATAGTACCATTAATACTGGCAATATGAAACCGGCCAGGAGTACAGATGGAAGGTTAGCCAGAACCCCTACCCATGACATATGATTAAAATAGTATGCGATAAGAGGGGTTAATCCCAACTGTATGGCCAATAAGGGGGACCATCCTTTTACTCCTGGAATTCTAACATGTTTTTCAAACACCGGAATCATAAAGGCCATACTAAGAAGCGCCACATAGGACAATTGAAATCCCACATTATGAACCATCATGGGTTGAAACAAAAGAACCAGACTGCCGGAAAACATGGTGGCACCCAACAAGTCGAATCGCAAATGAAGAAATAGACACGCCATATGGAAGGCAATCATTATCAGGGCTCTTACGACAGAAGGTGAAAAAGCACTTAAAAACCCATAAATGAACAGGACTGCTATAATTAGCACATTCCATATCAAGCTTTGATCTCGGTGAAAAATTCGAGCGAAAAAGCGCAAAAATATATAAAAAAGACCCACATGCAGACCACTTACCGCCAGGAGATGGGCCGTTGCATTTTTTTGAAACATACCCAGCAGGTCTTCATCCATCTGATTTTTATCGCCAAAAAGCATACCCGCCGCTAATCCATACTGCTTATCTTCTAAATTCATTTGAAGGCGATTCAAAAACAGCTTTTTCCATACGGCAGCTTGGTTCATTGTATTAAAGATTACCTTCCGGAAAACACTCCCCGAATTCTCCTCCACCACTTGAATATCCGCTACTTTCCCATCCATTAGAGTACCAATTCCCCGAGACCTCAAGTACTTCCGATGGTCAAAACAAGCCGGATTTCTGGCAGGATTGGGGATGGTGATTTTCCCTCTTATCTGCACCAACTTCCCGGTTAAATTTACCAGAGACTGTTCTCCATCATACACACGATACACCATTTTTTCAGCCCTCTGTATATGATCCACTCCCCCCGCTTCATCACATAATATGGTAAGGTACTGTGTCATTTTCGGTTTTTCTTCTACAAAAATTACCCGACCTGTTACGGTTCCTATGGTTCCTTCCAATTCATGCAATACAAAAAAACGTTGACTCTCCTGCTGGTAAAAGCCCCCGCCCAATAAAAGCAATATTAAAATCGAAGCTAACAGTGGACCAAGTTTCGGTCCCGACGTCTTGCCTATTGGAAGATTCATTCCCATCAACACTAGAAATCCCAACACAATAAGAAGGGATATAACACGCCCTCTCTCCCACACAGCCATGGCTGAGATGCCCACGATAAAGGCTCCACTTAAATAGCAAATCGGTCGTCTTACCATATGCACGGCTTTGGTCTACTCCTTCATTTTGATATCCATATTTTACCATTTTTGCGGAACATTTCAACTCTTCGTCCGTCTTATAAAATGAATGGTTTTTCAATAGGCAAAGTTTTTCTTTCCATCTATTTATGGTATAATATTTTGTCTGGCTACTCAGGAATAAAACCACAAGAGGAGGAAATAAGAGATTGACAGATAAGAGCAAAGATAAAGATCTCATGGAAAAGGAGAATCGAGAGCGGGAAATGGATGATTTTTTCGCACAATTCGCCAATGTCCATGAGGAGTTTGATAAAATAACCGAAAATCTAAACACCGGAGACAAGGGAGAGTCCGTCATAGATGCAACCTCGGATGGCCAGGACGAGAACCTACCTCTGTCACGTGAAACCCGGTTGTATCGTTCCCGTAAATTTCAAGAGGGAGACACCATGTCTACCGACGAAGTTACGGGAGAACAACGGAAGCCTTCCCTATACGCCGGGGTAACCGCTTCCCTTTCTTCTGTTGTTGCCAAATGGAAAACTCGCTTCATGATTGACCGAGAAGGAGATCAACCCCAAATGACAAAAAGCAAAAACGGAAAACGTCGTTCCAAACGCTATAAACTGAACACCAAAAGATTATTAAAAACTCTAGCGGCAGTAGTGGTATTACTTATGGCCATTGCCTTGATTTTTGTATCCTCCATCGTATTCTCATCCCCATCTATTGATCCGGACAATATCTATGGTCTTTTATCAGAAAGCTCCGTTCTATATGATGATAAAGGACAGCCCATCGAATCGGTTTTCGAGGCCGAGGGAAAGAGAACCAATATGGAGTATGTGGACTTGCCGGAAAATCTAATCAAAGCTTTCGTATCGTTGGAAGACAAAACATTTTGGGATCATAACGGATTTAATGTCATTCGTATTTTTGGTGCCATACGAGATTCTTTTAGCACGGGTCAAATCAGTGGTACTTCTACCCTGACCCAACAGCTTGCCAGAAATGTGTATTTGGCGGAAACCAAATCAGAGCGGTCTATGACGCGAAAAATCCGAGAAGCTTATTACACCGTCCAACTAGAGAGAAATCTCAGCAAGGAACAGATCATAGAGGCTTATCTGAACACCATATTTTTAGGATACAACTCTTATGGGGTGCAATCTGCCAGCAAGGCTTACTTCGGAAAAGATGTGGGAGAACTGGACTTATTTGAATGTGCGGCTCTCGCGGCAATTCCTCAAAAGCCAGATCGTCATGCCCTGATTAAAACCTTGGATAGCGATTCTGTGACGGAAGATACGGAAGGCATCCTGTACAAGGGCTCTCAGTACACATACGTGGTAAGCGATGTCAGCAAAGAACGACGGGATTTGTGTTTGCGCTTAATGAGAGAGCAGGAAGTAATTTCTCAAGAAGATTATGACCTGGCCATGGAAGAAACCCTGGCCGGCCATTTGAATCCGGGACTGGATGAAAAGGATGAGCTTTCCTCCTACTTCACCGACTATGTCATCGGCCAGGTAATTGAAGATCTCCAGCAAGAATTTGATGTGGAATATAGTGATGCTCGGCAAATGTTGTATACCAATGGTTTATCGGTCTATACCACCATGGATTCCGATATGCAAGTCATCATAGAAACCGAGTTCTCCAATTCGGCCAATTTCCCGCGTGTTGCCAATCTCAAAAAAGATGGAAATGGCAACATCCTAGGAAACAATGGTCAAATCTTACTGTATGATTACACCACCTATTTCGATGAAAACCTTTTCTTCGTCCTTTCTCCAGAAGAGTATCTACTGAATGGAGATGGTTCTGTGACCATTTTTAAAGGGAAACGGCTTAACATTTTTAATACCACCGTTCAGGGAGAAACGGATTATAGCTTGGAATTCAAGCCCCTTTACCTCACCGAAGATTCTGTGTTCTACAGCATGGGTGGGGGCTATGTTAATATTCAACCTAGCTATAAAACCAGGGACACAGAAGGAAATTTGATCATATCACAACAATTTTTTACCGACTATCCAGAGTTCTTCTCCTTTGATAATCGAGGTATGTCCTTTGGACCCAATACCTACACCTTAAGTCAAAAGGTGATTCAGCCGCAATCGGGCATGGTAATTACCGAATACAAAACCGGCCAAATCAAAGCCATGGTAGGAGGACGAAACACCAAGGGAAGAATGCTATTTAACCGAGCCACATCTCCACACCAACCTGGTTCTGCCATCAAACCCATGGCCGTTTATTCTCCCGCATTGCAGCAGGCATTTGAAGCACAAGCTGCTGGCACGACACAGGTCTTCACCACTTTCGATAATTATGGAAACGAAATACCCAACTACTATGGAGACTACTGGACAGCCGCCTCAGTAATAGACGATGCGCCCCTCAAGACCGGGGATAAAATCTGGCCCAAAAACTGGTACAACTCTTATCGCGGACTGATGACTCTTCGCACGGCAGTGGAGCAATCCGTCAATGTAGCTGCAGTGAAAGTAATATCACAAGTAGGATTTGACTATTCTGCCGATATCTTGGAAAAAATGGGTGTGACTACCGTGGAGAGAGAGAATCTGGAAATCAATGACTTAAACCCTGCCGCCCTCGGATTGGGAGGTATGACACATGGAATTTCGCCTTTGGAAATGGCGGGTGGCTTTGGTACCATCGCCAACTATGGGAAATACGTTGAACCCGTTTGCTATACTCATGTTACCAATAAACGAGGGGAAACCATTCTAGATAGACTTCCCAAAACCGTACAGGTCTTGGATGAAGGAGTGGCCTGGATTATGAGCGACATCCTTCGCTCAGTGGTCACCAACGGTTTGGGTTCCTCCGCCTCCATCCCCAGTCAACCTGTCGCGGGGAAAACCGGTACCACTACAGATAATTACGATGCTTGGTTTGTGGGGTATACTCCCACCTATGCAGCCTCTCTTTGGATCGGAAACGATGCCAGCATCGAACTATCTCAAGGCTCTGTTTCAGCGGCTAGACTATGGAGTAAAATTATGAGGCAATGCTTGCAGGACACTACCCGGGAAAGCTTTGGACCTGCACCCTCCAATGTGGTCTCTGCCTCAGTGGATGCATACTCTGGGGGCTTACCCAATTATGGACCCACGCGAAGTGAATATTTCGTGAAAGGGACGGTTCCTACACGGGTCATTAATGCTTACACTCGTGTAGCAGTTTGTTCTGAAACCGGATACTTGGCCACTCCCTGGTGCCCAAGTGTAACTTATAAATCAGGAACGAATCGTGGATACTCTGTGGAAGATGCCAATGCCGGGTCAACTGAAGTGCCACGCTACTACTGCCCTTACCACAATCATGACCTGGCAACATATCCGGTAGATCCGTCCGGCAACACTCGATACGAGTTCGAGGAAATCATAACAGAAAATCCAGAGGAACCAGAAATACCTGAGGATACCCTAACACCTCCCGCCATCGATCCGGAAAACCCGGATGGGGAAGAAAATCCCGGTACTACGGGACCTGGCACCAATCCTCCGGATCAGCCCACCACCCCTCCGGGACAGAATATGCCACCAGAGGATGAGGAGGTACCCGGTTGGTTGCTTTAACAGAGAACAGAAGATGGGATTCGGTTCTGGCATCCGGTTCCCCGAGACGCATGGAAATATTCCGTAGGGAAGGTTTCCAGCCGGTTATAAAAGTACCCCATACTTCAGAGGAACTACCTTCTCTTGCCCAACCCCGGGAAAGCGCATTATTTCTGGCATTAAAAAAAGCACTGTCCGTGGAAAAGGAGTGTGCTTTCGGCCAAGTAATAATTGCTGCAGACACTTTAGTAGTTAAGGATGAGATTTTTGGAAAACCGAACTCGAAAGAAGACGGATTTCGAATATTATCCCGGTTGAGAGGAACAACCCACCATGTGATGACAGGTGTAGCCATATTAGTGGCCCATAGCCCCTATCGAAAGGTTTTCGTAGAAACCACAGAGGTAACCTTTTCTTCATTTACCGACGAGGAGTTGTACGCATATCTTGATACCGAGGAACCCTACGACAAGGCCGGTGGATATGCCATCCAAGGTAATTTTCAAAAGTATATTCTGGAAGTAGTAGGGGATCGTGACAATGTGATGGGCTTTCCATGGAAGCGGGCCCGACAAGAATGGAACCATCTATTGGATAGAATGGAAGAAGAAACCCAGCAATAAACAACTATTTGCAAAACAAGAATGCAAAAGGCACCCAGAGGGTGCCTTTTACGTGTTATATCTGATATATCAGACATGTGAACCATCCAACAGTGGTCGCTTTACTACTTCAGGGCTATCATATCTGACAATGTGACCAGGTCCAGAGCTTCCTGTTCTCCTAATTCCTTCAACAACATCATTTGCTGATCAATGGCATCTTGATAAATTTGTATTTCTTCTGTAAAGTCTCCGCCCTCTTCTTCATATCGAAGGAATACACTGCGGGTGGCTGCTTCCACATCGGCACGTTGGAACTGTTTCCCAGTCCCCCAATAGAGGTTATCCATGTTATTGGGATTCCAGAACATATCATCCTGAATTTGGATGACTTCAGGCGAGAAGTACATGGCATACCATTCCAGAACATTATTAATTGCCCACGCATATTCATCGGCCGCAGTCACCACATCCCCTTCTTCCAAAGCATCGATGGTCAACCGACAAAGCTGGATATTTTCTTGAGGCGATTCGTGGCGTACTATGGGTCTCTCATACATCAACCCTAAGAATGCATCCTGCGCAAATTGGAAAGCTTCCAAATTCTGATTGGTCAATGCCTTTCCTTCTGCCCAACGTTCCGCCATTGCCTCTTCATCGCCATCGCTCCAGGCAGCCAAATATCCATCATTAACGGCTGTTACTTGCATTGCCATTTCTTCTGAAGCCAACTTCAAAGCCTCCAGGTTGTCATAGTAAGCATCCATGTCAATTCCTGCTTCCACCATTAATTCTTCGTCGATGGATGCCATAATGCGGTCATACTGCGGTGTAAAATCCAGGTACAAAGCCGGCATTTGATCAAAGTACATTGTCATAGCCGTATAATACTGTAAATTAAATGTCATGACTGCTTCATTATATAAATCCGGCAAATCATAATTTGAGTGGTAGTAATTCAAATAGAAATCGAATACGTTCTCCATATCTTGCTGCAATAAAAATCCGTTGATTACCGATGGCACCCCCGCAGCATAATAAGAAAAGTCATCACTATAGGTATAGGTCTGATATCCCTCCGTGAGTACTCCATCGGGGAAACAACCCTCCGGCTCTGGAGCTAAAGGATATGTATTCGCAAAGAAATCTAACATATTGTACAATTCGGGTGGAGAGTAGGTGGAGGTATAGGTATCAAACTCATAGGCAGGTAACTCAAAGTTAACAAACGCCAGTGTCTTTCCTACCCACTCCGGGTGCTCCCGATTGATCATCTCCCATGCACCCACCGTCCAATCATATTGGGTTCCGAAAGAACCCCATTCTTCTGCACCATGCATGCAGAAAATGATATCATTCTCCGGCACGTAGCCTGCGTCCACCATGCCTTTTGCCATGGCCATAGCCAGACCCACCGCACAGCCGTTATCCTGGAAGCCGTGGAAGTGTACATCGTAATGGGCTCCGATTATTATTTGGTTTTCAGAGCTTTCTCCGGGGATTTTTCCTATAACATTATATGTGGTTCCTTCATTAATGTTTATATCATTATCCACCACCAAGGTCCCCATCACAGGCCCTGCTTCCATTTTCCCTTGAAGGGTCTGGGAATCTGCCAATCCTATAGAAACACAAGGTATACTAATGGGCGCACATATGTCCTGACAGTTTAACGCGTCATCCGCAATTTCAGAAAATCCGGAAACTTGTGCACTCATAATCGCGGCGGCTCCTTGAAACTCCGCTTCCAACATGGGATAAGTAATCCACCAATTGGCTCGCTGATCAATATCGATTAAAACAATTTTCCCAGTCACATCTACGTCCTCATAATCCCACATGGAACCGTCTCCCAAAAATAGAATCTCTGAAGTGATGCCCTCCGGAAGCGTGGGTGCACAAGCATAAGCATACACATCATAATATGTGCCATCTACTTCTAACGTGGAGCCATTATTGGACCAAAGGTCACACTCCGCCCCCACCTTCTCTACTTCTGTTAATCCAATATCCTCCATCAGACCCACCAGGTAATCTGCCGCCTTATGTTCTGCAGGAGATCCCGCATTACGTCCCCCCAAATCAGAGGACCAATACTCGGGGTTCTCGGATAACTCAACCGCTACGTCATAAGCAAAGCCAGGGTCCAATGCTTCCATCAATCCGGTATACATTGCTTCCAATTCTTGTGGTACCAAATATCCTTCCTCCTCCTCAGGACCACAAGCAAATAGAGATAGACATAACACTAGAATTAACAACACTGATAACCATTTTTTCAAGTGAGACACCTCCTTTTATTAAATAGATCAATACACTACTGGAATTATATCTCACTAAATGTGAAAAAACAAACAAATGAAACGATAAAGACCCGTATTCGCGGGTCTTTATCCATGATTAGTCCTTCTTAAATTGTCTATTCAGTTGTTATTCAGTTGTCTTATTCAGTTGTTATTCAGTTGTCTTATTCAGTTGTTATTCAGTTGTTATTCAGTTGTTATTAAATTGTCTTATTTTGTTGTTATTGAGTTGTCTGATTCAATCATCATTCAGTAGCCTTATGTGATTGTGATTTTGTATTTGTTGCATTGTCCTATTCGACGGCTAATAAATGAGTATATTATTTCACCGACTGGTCAAAAAGCTGCTCGGCCTGATCCCATGCTTCCATAATTTGAGGGATGATTTTGTATAAATCTCCTACGATTCCATAATCTGCCACCTCAAATATGGGTGCATCCGGGTCCTTGTTGATGGCCACGATGATGTCAGAAGACTGCATCCCGGCTAAATGTTGTATGGCTCCGGAGATGCCACAAGCAAAGTAGATGTTAGGCTTCACGGTAGTGCCTGTTTGGCCTACCTGATTGGCATGGTCAATCCAACCGGAATCTACAGCTGCTCTAGAAGCACCTACTACACCACCCAACTTATCAGCAAATTGCTTGATCAAGTCAAATCCACAAGCCTCCCCTAATCCTCGACCTCCGGAACATATAATGTTGGCATCCGTCAGGCTAACCATTTCTTTAGCGGACTTCACAATTTCTACAATCTCCGTACGAACATCGCCTTCGTGAATGTTGGGAATGACTTCAATGAGCTCACCACGAGCTTCCGGATCTTTTTCTCTCTTTTGCATAACACCCGGTCTGACTGTAGACATCTGTGGCCTGGTTCGGGGACAGATAATGGTGGCCATTAAATTGCCTCCGAAGGCGGGCCGAGTTTGCTTAAGCCCTTTGCTGGTATCCTTTGGGTCCAATGTCGATACATCCAAAGTGGTGTTTTCTTTCGCATATTTTATGTAACTGTTAATATCCACATCCAGTCTGGTACAGTCCGCTGTTAGTCCCGTGTTTAAGCGGGCAGCCACACGAGGAGCTAAATCCCTGCCGACATGGGTTGCTCCATACACCACGATTTCCGGCTTATATGTCTTGACTGCTTCACTGATTACTTTGGTATATCCATCTGTGGTGTAGTTCCGCAACAATTCATGCTGTATCAAGTACACTTGATCTGCTCCGTAGGCATAGCATTCTTTGACTAAATGCGCGATGTCCTGGCCCACAAGAAGTGCACAAACCTTGGTTTCCTCACTAATTTCACGTGCCAATCGATATCCTTCCCCAATCAACTCCAGCGCCACATTCATCAGCTTGCCATTTCTCTGCTCTGCAAAAACCCATATATCTTTGTAATCGGACAAATCAACTTCCTTTGTTTCCTGGGTATTTATGATTGCCTCGAAGGGACATGCTGCAATACATTGACCGCAAGCTGTGCACTTTTCAGTGATAAAAGCCAGCTTATCTTCCATGATAATCGCATCAAAGGGGCAAGCCTTAATGCAGAGCTTGCAGCCTCTACACTTTTCTTTTACTACTTGAATCGCCATATTATCTCCCCCTTAAATGATGTGCTTGGACTTTAAACTGATAATCAACTTTTGTGCGATTTCTTTCTCACTATCTCCCTCAATCATTTGACCTTTTCCCTTAGGAACCGGAGTAAATGAACGGAACACATTGGTCGGAGAAGCATCCAAGCCCACTTCCTTATCCGGATCAACGTTTAAATCCATGGCTCCCCATGTGGGGATTTCCTGTGCACATGCCTGATAAATCCCTGCAATATGCATATATCGAGGCTTGTTCAATTCTTTGATTGTTGTTAGCATACATGGTGTTTTGAGACGAATCACCTCATACCCATCCTCCAATGCCCTCTTGACGGTAATGGTTTGCAAGTCCTCATCCAAATGAAAATCTTGCACATATGTGACCTGAGGCAACCCCAATTTTTCCGCCACTTGCGGTCCAACCTGGGCAGTATCTCCGTCGATGGCTTGTCTTCCTGCAAATATGATGTCGTATTTCCCGATCTTCTCAATGGCCGCAGCGATGGCATTGGAAGTAGCCCAGGTATCAGACCCACCTAAAGCACGGTCGGAGGCCAAGACGGCTTCATCCGCTCCTTTGGCCAAACATTCAATCAACATGTCTTTTGCCTGAGCCGGACCCATGGTAACCACGGTAATATGCGTATCCGGATATTGGTCCTTAATTCGTAACGCTTCTTCTAAAGCATTGGCATCATCATGGTTTAATATGCTGGGAACCCCTTCTCGAATCAATGTGCCCGTGGCAGGGTTGATTTTTATTTCGTTGGTATCCGGCACCTGTTTGGCACACACGATAATATTTAGTCCCATGGTAGCCCTCCTTTCCTATTTTGCAAAAACATCGGCAGCGATAACGATTTTTTGCACTTCGGAGGTGCCTTCATAAATCTCAGTAATCTTGGCATCTCTCATCATTCTTTCAACGGGATAATCCTTGGTATATCCATATCCCCCATGGAGTTGTACACACTTTGTGGTAACGTACATGGCGGTTTCCGCTGCAAACAGTTTGGCCATGGCCGATTTGGGACCATATTTTAAATGATTATCTTTCATATTGGCCGCTTGATATATCAATAATCGGGCCGCCTCAATCCGCGTCTGCATGTCGGCTATATCAAATTGAAGAGCCTGCATTTGAGAAAGTCTCTTTCCAAATTGTTTTCTCGCCTTCATATATTCTACAGTTACATCAAAAGCTCCCTGCGCAATACCCAAAGCTTGGGAGGCAATTCCAATTCTACCTCCGTCTAATGTGGACATGGCCACTTTAAAACCATCCCCCACTTTACCCAGAAGACGATCTTTTGGTATTCTGCAATTTTGGAAAATAAGTTCCGTTGTGGAAGATGCGCAGATTCCCATTTTATCTTCCGTCTTGCCGATGCAAAATCCCTCGTCTCCTTTTTCTACGATAAAGGCAGAGATTCCTCCCTTTGTTCCTTTGGATTTATCCGTCATCGCCATGACCACGAAAATATCCGCATATCCACCATTAGTGATGAAAACCTTGGCTCCGTTAATACACCAGGAATCTCCCAAATCATCGGCACGAGTCTGTTGTCCTGCCGCATCGGTTCCTGCATTGGGCTCTGTCAAACCAAAGGCCCCCAGCTTCTTCCCGGATAGTACTTCCGGTAAATATCTTTCCTTTTGCTCATCCGTTCCCCATGCAAATATTGGCCAACCACAAAGAGAAGTATGAGCCGAACATATAACTCCGGTAGAAGCACATACGCGAGATAATTCTTCCACAGTGATGGCATATGCTACATTATCTCCGCCAGCTCCACCGTACTCCTTGGGGAAGGGAATTCCCAACAATCCGTAGCGACCCATCTTTTCAACGGTTTCTACAGGGAAGCGATGCTCCTTATCGATATCAGCAGCAATAGGTTCTACCTCGTTTACAGCAAATTCCCGCACCATCTTGCGAACAAAGACTTGCTCCTTCGTGAGCTGAAAATCCATGATAGCCTCCTTAAAATCAATCTATGTTAAAATACTATTGTGTTAACTAAATAACAATCTACGTATAGTAAACACCACATCTTGTGGAATTGCAAGAGGTTTTTGATATTTTTGTATCGATTTCCAACGAATAATGTATACATAATATCTGCCCGATTTTTAGGAATTTTCATACGATTCCCGGAGTCGTTGAAAAGACTCATAACGCAATATATATATTGTGAATTATTTAACTTTTGTAAAACTAATTATGAAAATGCCCCGATATAGAACTACCGGGGCAACCATTCCATTCCACTTGTAATCAATACGCAAAGTCAACCTTCTCCCATTTTATTTGGAAGCTACTTTTACCGCCTCTTCAAAAATAGCAAGTCCTTTGTCTAAGTCCGCTCTTGAGATATTTAAAGGAGTCGCAAAACGGAAACCATTTCCATAAACACCGCAGCTTAATGTCAACATTTTGTTTTTTAGACAGTAATCTTTAACTTTGTTAAGATAATCTGCGCTGGGGCTATTATCATCCGGATTAACAAACTCTGCGGCTACCATAAGACCTAGCCCACGTACATCCCCAATAATTGGATGTTTCTCCTTTATTTCCATCAGCCTGGACTTCAGATACTCTCCTTGCGTTGCAACATTCTCTAATATATTCTCTTCTTCCATCAATTCCAATACTGCCAAGGCCGCTGCGGCACAAACCGGATGACCTCCGAATGTGGTGCCATGCATACCAGGCAACCAAGAGCCCATGATTTCTTTCGTACTAACGATAGCTGACATGGGAAGTCCTCCTGCAATGGCCTTACCAAGAGTCATGATGTCCGGAACAATACCAAAATGCTCGGATGCAAACATTTTACCCGTACGGCCAAAGCCGGATTGTATTTCATCGAAAATGAGTAAAATATTGTTTTCCTTGAGCATCTTATTCAAACCATCCAGATACTTTTGAGGAGGTACAACATACCCTCCTTCTCCCATCACCGGCTCCATAATAACAGCCGCCACATTTTCCGGGTGAATGAGATAATCAAAGGTCCACTGTAATTCTCTTAGACATTCCAGACTGCACTTATCACAGGTCGTGTTGTAGGGGCATCGGAAACAATTAGGATACGGCGTGAAATATACAGAAGGAAGCAAGGGTTCTTGATTTTTTCTATACTTAGAATTGGATCCCGTTATAGAAGTTGCTCCTAAGGATCTCCCATGAAAGGATCCTCTCATCGCTATGATTCCAGGCCTCTTCGTGAAATTACGCGCCAACTTAATCGCTCCGTCATTAGCCTCCGAACCACCATTACTAAAGAACACCATATCCAAGCCCTCTGGTGTCACGGAGGTGAGCTTTTTGGCCAATTCCAGAGTGGTGGGATAATTAACTAGATTGAAAGACGCATCAATAAGGCTTTCCGCTTGTTTCTTTATAGCTTCAACAATTTTTGGATGACAATGACCAAATGCATTCACTGCAATACCCTGCACAAAATCCAGATATTCTTCACCATTTATGTCTGTCAAGTAGGCTCCTTTCCCTGAAGCCATTACCAAATCTGTTGTTTTGGCTAACGCAGGACTTAAATACTTTTTATAATCTTCGAATTTCATTGTAAACCTCCTAATTCCGAATAGTTGTTATTATAATTACAACCCGATTTTGTTGTGGTCTGTTCATCTAGTGTTAATATGAAATCTTGCTGGTATTACACCAAATGCCCATACGACCTGCCTCTTTTATCAATTCATCTCGGAAGTCCGGATGAGCGATATTAATTAAAAGCTCTGTTCTTTCCCAAGTAGACTTCCCCTTAAAATTAGCCATCCCATATTCTGTAACTAAGTTATGAACCCCCGCTCTAGGTACAGTAACAATCGAACCTTCCGGTAAGCGAGGTACAATAAGCGATTCTTTGGTTCCATCCTTCTTTTGCCGTGTGGAAGGAAGACAGAGGAAACTCTGACCACCCTCTGATTTAAAAGCGCCCATGACAAAGTCTAGTTGACCTCCATTTCCTCCGATATGTTGCCACACATCTGATTCGGAATTGACTTGCGTAAATAAATCTACTTGTAAGCAGCTGTTGATAGATACAACCTTGTCATTAGTTCCGATGACCCCAATATCATTGACATATTCCACCGGCGCGCATGTGCAAATGGGATTGTCATCCAAAAATTCATAGAGTTCTTTGGAGCCTTGGGCGAAAGTATAGACAATCTGTCCTCTATCCAGCTTTTTGTTACCCGTTATTTTACCTTCCAAATACAGGTGATAATAAGCATCAACCAACATTTCCGAATGTACACTCAGGTCCCCTATATCAGAATCCGCAATCATTGTGCCCACATAATTGGGAATTCCCCCGATACCTAGCTGCAAAGTGCTTCCGCTGTCAATCTTTTCCACAATCTGTCTGGCGATGGCTTTATCCACATCACTGGCTTCTTTTGCCCGAATAATAGGCATTTCGATATTGCTACCCTGGACTACCATATCCACCTGTCCAATATTGATACTCGTCTTGAAGCCCAGTGCTTTGGGTTGGTTGTTGTTTACTTCTACAATGACTTTTTTCGCTTTTCCCAATATCCCCCAATATTCAGCTACCTGCGGACCTAGGTTAAAATTCCCCCAAGCATCCATAGGCCCTACTTGAAGCATGGCTATATCAATATCTCCTACTGTTTCGGCCCAATACTTAGTATTCTCCCGAAACTGTACCGGAATATACCAACAGCACCCCGCTTTATTCATTTTTCGATCAAATCCACTCATGTGAGTACTCAAATATTTGAAGTGTTTAGATTCCGGGTCTGCCTCCAATATTGCTGGGGCATGAGGATATGCCCAAATCGTAGTACATACTTTCACATCAAACAGCTCTTCCACTCGCTTAGCTAGAGCCTTATCTAAATCTACCACCAAGCCGTTAAACAATCCATAATGGATCCGATCACCAGACTGAACTACTTTTACAGCCTGATCTGCGGTGGTTAATTTTCGTTTGTACTCTGTTTGGATGTCTCGATGATTGCTAATTGTTTTTGTTCTATCCATCTGACTTCGCCTCCGATTATACTATACTACCTCGACAATAACAGCAGTTCCCATGCCTCCTCCGGCACACAACGTGGCTACACCGTACCGATTGTTTCGTCGTTTCATCTCATAGATTAACGAAATAACAATTCGGGTTCCCGTGGCGCCTACCGGATGGCCCAATGAGATGCCTCCACCGTTTACATTCAATTTATTTAAATCAATGCCTAATTCCTTTTGGCAGGCCAAACATTGAGCGGCAAATGCTTCGTTAATCTCAAAAAGCTCTATATCATCCAAAGAGAGCTGGGCCTTTTCCAATGCCTTATGAGTTGCACTAACCGGCCCTATACCCATAATTTCGGGGGCGACTCCCGTCGTTGCTACCGATACAACTCTGCACAAAATAGGAATTCCCATCTCTTTGGCTTTTTCCTCTTCCATCAACAATACACCGGAAGCCGCATCGTTCATTCCGGAAGCATTGCCAGGCGTTACAGTGCCTTCTTCGATAAAAGTCGCCTTCAATTTTGAAAGGCCTTCCAAAGTAACATCTCTTTTGGGATACTCGTCTTTATCAAAGGTTACTTCTGATTTTCTACTCTTTACCGTGACCGGAACGATCTCTTCGTCAAATTTCCCATCATCCTGAGCTTTCGCTGCCCTTTGTTGACTTAAAAGAGCATAGGCGTCTTGCTCTTCTCTAGTTACATTATACTTGGCTGCCACATTCTCTGCAGTAACACCCATACCTGGGCCAATCCCTAAATTAGTCAGAGAGTCCCACATGGAATCTCTTAATTCCATGTGGCCGAATTTTTGCCCGTACCGGGCATTAAACACCATATGAGGAGCAGTGCTCATGCTATCGGCACCTCCTGCCATAATGCAATCCGCTTCACCTGCTCTTATTTGATAAAACCCAATTTGAATACTAGACATAGAAGATGTACAATTTCTGTGTATCGTGATTCCCGGAACTGAAGTGGGTAATCCTGCTTTCACCAAGGCGACTCTTGCCAAATTATTTTCTTTATAGGTCCTTTGATAGTTACACCCCCAAATAACATCGTCAATCTGTTGGGGATCAATCTTGCTCCTGTCAACAAGCTCTTTCATTACCGGAATGGATAAATCCAGGGATGTGATGTCTTTAAATTGACCCCCGATAGTCCCTATGGGAGTCCGGCAAGCTGCTACAATTACTACATTTCTCATTTTTCATCCTCCTATGATATCGTTTCGAATTATTAATTTATTTTCCTTTGTATTCTGGCTTTCTTTTTTCCAAGAATGCAACCATTCCCTCTTTTTGGTCTCGCGTTTGAAATAATTGTGTCCAGTTTTTCTTTTCTATTTCGAGCCCTTTTTCATAAGAGCCCGATTCCATACCCTTTCGAATCGTTTTCTTGGCCATTTGTAAAGCAACGGGAGCTCCGTCAACGAATTTATTTGCCCAATTCACTGCTTCCGAATATGCTTGTCCCGGCTCCACCATCTTATTAATAAGGCCAATTCTATATGCCTCATCAGCACTGACAATAGAACCTAGCAAAATCATCTCCATAGCTTTAGACACACCTAGAAGCATAGGTGCCAGAATGGTCCCCCCGGCCCCGGGCATAATTCCAAGGCCGGTTTCCGGGAATCCAAGCTTAGCACTTGAAGAAGCAATTCTTAAGTCGCAGGTAACAGCAAGTTCTAATCCTCCGCCCAATGCATATCCTTCAATTGCTGCGATTGTAGGTATTTCAAGGTTGTATATTTTCTTAAATGTATGAGAAAAGGCAAATGTTTCCGCACCTTTCACATCTAAATCAACCATTGCTTTGATATCAGCCCCTGCCGCAAAATTTTTTTCACCCGTTAGAATAACAGCTCGGATTTCGTGATCCCTTCCAATTGCATCAACATGGTAATCCAATTCTTCTACTAGTTGCTGATTCAAGGCGTTCATAGCATCCGGACGATGTAATTTCAAGGTTGCGATGCCATTGCTTTTTTCTAGAACAATATACATTGCCCCACCCCTCTCTTCCTTCTATTAATGTCCAAGTAATTGATATTGCTACTTGATGTATTCATAAAAACCTTTCCCGTTTTTCCGGCCATATTCCCCCCTGGCATATCGTTCCGTTAAGCAAGCTGCCGGTCGATCTTCCGAATTTCGCGTCATTTTAAATTTTTCCATATACACGTTATATTCCAAATCGATTCCCGTCATATCCAGTAGTTCCAGCGGACCCATTGGATGCCCCAAACCACCTTTAACTGCTTTATCGATATCTTCAATAGAAGCAATACCCATATCCACCAGATAGCAAGCTTCTCGAGTAAGTGCGCTAAATATACGGTTTACTACAAACCCATATATTTCTTGGTTGACTAAAACAGGATCCTTACCAATGGCTTTCGTAAATTCATATACCTCATTTAAGGTTTCTTCTGAAGTATGTTCTCCCTTCACCACTTCCACTATTTTCATAACCAACGCCGGGTTAAAAAAATGCATGTTGCAAATCCTCGAAGGGTCCACAAGAACATCACAGAACCTGGAACTAACGATATAGGAACTGTTGCTAGCATAAATCGCATGAGAAGGAGCAATTTTTACTACCTCGGCTAAAACTTTTCTTTTTGTTTCAAGAACATCCGCAACCGTTTCCAACACGAAATCAGCATCCGTGCAAGCTTGTACCAAGTCTGTGGTGAAAGTCAGGTTAGACATGGCCAAGTCCGCTTCTTCCGCCGTCATTTTTCCTTTTGCGACAGCCTTCTCAAACCATCCCTTAGTAAAGGCATTCGCCTTGTCAATAGTCTCTAATCTTCTGGAATAACACACTGTTTGGAACCCGCTTTTTGCAATTTGCATCGCAATTTGATTCCCCATCAGTCCTGCACCCAAAACCACTACTTTTTTGATTTCCATTCTTGTTCTCTCCTTTTCCATTTCATGCAT
Source organism: uncultured Oscillospiraceae bacterium (assembly GCA_964450985.1). Lineage (GTDB taxonomy): Bacteria > Bacillota > Clostridia > Peptostreptococcales > Anaerovoracaceae > JAAZGD01. The sequence goes on from CAYVFH010000003.1 coordinate 38,106, forward strand.
GTTGTTTCCTATACTATTTTTCCAGCTCCCGGGCAAAAAGTGCGGCTCCCAAAGCCCCAACAACTTGAGGGTTCTCCACTCTAACCACTGGCGATCCGATTTCTTTCTCGATGGCATTCACGACACTCTCGTTAAGAGCAACTCCTCCTGTCATCACCACCTCTTCAGAAACACCAATCCGATTGGCTAATCCAACGATTCGTTGAGCAATAGAGCGATGTGCACCTAGCGCAATATCTTCAATGGGTTTACCGGTAGCCAGTTGTGATATCATTTCCGATTCCGCAAATACCGTGCAAGTACTGCTGATGGAAACCCCTTCATTACCCTTTGACGCCAAATGACTCAGTTCATCCACCTGGCAATCCAACACCCTGGCCATTACTTCTAAAAAACGCCCTGTCCCGGCGGCACACTTATCATTCATTACAAAGTTTTCAACACTTCCTGTTTGGTCCAACCGAATCACTTTTGCATCCTGACCGCCTACATCAATGATGGTTCGTGCATTTTTTACCAAATAAACTACACCCTTTGCATGGCAGCTAATTTCCGTAATCTGTTTGTCAGCATCTTGATATGTCATTCGGCCATAGCCGGTTACGACTGTTTTCGTTATATCATGGATTTGGATACCGGCTTGCTGAATTACACTATCCAAAACCTTCTTGGGCCCTGAACTACCTGTTCCCACATTCACCACAGCCGACCCTTTAATTTGCCCTTGAACATCCAAAAGCACTGCTTTGGAAGAGGAAGAGCCAATGTCGATGCCCAAGTACATATATTACCCTCCTATGCCAACATTTCAGAAAAACTTTGAATTCTAGTGCGAATCTGCTCCGGGGAATCCATTTGCTGTTCTATTTCCAAGTATAAAAGAGGAGTATTGGCCTCTCCCAGTTCTTTTTTTAGTATTGGATAATCAAATTCTTCCGGATCACAAAATTTCATTTGGACTAAAACGATAGCCTCCGCTTGATAACGCTCTTTCATTTGTATTAATAAATGGCCGCGCGTTTTTTCTGCATCATACAAAAAAGCGCAACCATCTTGCTGGGCAATCCTTTTAGCCATCCTGAATTGCCATGTCCCCTCAGAAGGCCCTTCTTCTCTAAATTGTCTTGATTCCTGCGCCAAGTCATCTCCCACTACGTGAAATCCGTTTTCATCAAAAATCCGAAGAAGTTCTTCCGGTTCTGCCATTAATCCAGAAAGAATAATACGTTTTTCACCTCCCGTAGTCTCTATCTGTTTCTTACTTAGCTCGGAAATGAGTTCGTCCATCTTCTGAATGTAATGCTTCTTGTCCATAAAGTACGATGCCTTAATGATTAAATGTCGAGTCACTGCATCAATAGTTTTAGGATACCTTCTAGCCACTTCCATGTATTGATTCATTTTCCCTCGATATTCGTCATAAAAATCGATACTTTTTTGAATATCACTTTCCGAAATTTTGCAGTTCAATTTTTCTTCCAACTCTTTTTTTACACGTGTCAGTTCCTCTTGAAAAAACTGAATTCCAGAAGGAGTTTTTCTATTCTGTGGGTATACGATAGGGATAATATTCAGTTGAGGTGAAGCTACCTTCCAATTTTCCATCACACATTTTAGAGTATCGCAAAAGGTGGTCATCAATACTGCGGACAACATATCGTATTGCTTGAGCAATGCTTGTTCAGTATTTGCTTTCATTACCGAACAACAAAATGTCTGTAAGTATCGATCCGATAAGTTGCCTTTGATGGGACCTCCCCACATCCCAAAGGGAATCGCTCCGGCGGCATAAATCAATTCTTCCGGAGCATAGATTGGAAAACATCCAACACCTTTTTTTCCGGTATCTCTCAGGGCTATTTCTACAGATTCTTTCGGATTCCGAGCAATTGTTTTTAGTTCTTCTAATAATTCCGCTACTCGATCCATTAGTCTCTACCCTCCTGTTTTCGTTTTTCCATCATTTCTACTAAAGCCTGCACTCTGGTTTCGTACTGCGCTAAAGAAAAAGCACGTGGGTCCGTCTGATCTCCATCAAAAATAACGGAGGGAATCCCGGTACGTTCGGCTACTCGACGCTGTACTTCGAATTGTCGAAAGTCCATAAACTTACAACTTCGGTTGGAGTGGTATATGATTCCATCCAGACTAAAGTCTTCCACTATTTGCGTAATATTGTCCACGCCAAAGTCCAGATTTCTATTTACATAGTTAGAACTGTAAGCTTTTGCCATACCTTCTAAATCATTATTCTCATAGACGATATACCATGAATCCGGATAGGTAGAGGTCACCATGTTCACTCCCTGCTTCTTAAGTACTTTATAGGTGTCCCCCAAATAAGGCCAACAGGCTATCCCATCCCACATGACTCGGTATTTCTCCTCCGCATCTTTCCAGGGGCCAATCCCCTGTCTCCCTCTTTCTTCCAACTCATCATGCCATAGTTTAAACAGGTCTCGACCTTCCACAGTGCCCCTGGCACAAACAATGGTTGCCATATAGTTGAACAATTCAAACCCGTTCAGTGGAGACGGTTTTTTTCTTGCTTGTAATGAAGCTTTTTTCCACCACAAAGATGTTTCTGTGGATATTTCCATCACTTCGGCAAAGCGATCTTGGTCAAACTTCTTTTTTGTAATCTTCTCCAAGTCACCGATAGCCTCCAGCAGCTGATTTTTAATATATTTTGCGTTTTGTTCATTGACATCATATTCATGGTTGAATGGCATATCAAACATAATCATTGGAATATCAAGTTCCTTGGCAATGTTTTCATACCATTTAATAACCGTGTTACATATATTATTGCAGCAAAAAATCAAATCCGGCTTTGGAATATTCCCGGCTTCACTCTCCAGCACTTCCATATATGCCAAGTTGACTCTGGCATAAGAACATATGTCGGATGAGTATCCTTTTCCTTCTGCATACTGAATTAATTCCTCCGATTTTTTTCTGGCCCCTACTGCTGCGGCATGGTTTTCTGGATATAAGGCATATATCCCTGCCGTAGTCAACAATTCCTGTGGAGAGATGGATGTACACCAAGCGACCGGTTCTCCTCGCTCCTTGGCTAAAAAAGCTCCCGAATAATGTTTCTCTAATAGTTCATTCAGCAATTCCTTTGATGTTCTTTTCAATTCCATCCTATTCCTCCATTAGCATGTCATTTTCTTCTCTTAACATTCAAATTTGCAAATCACATGCCAAAAACCACTAAACTACATTCTTTTCTCCAAATGTTTCTAAAATAATGCATATTTTCAAAAAGAACACAAAAAAAACGGCCGGGGGCCATAATTTTTCCCCCCTTGACCGGATTATTGTAATAACTTAACTCCCTAGTAGATTTCGTCCTTTGAAGTTGTAAAGATTCCGATGCAAATATGCATCCGGCCTCGTCGTTAATACGGTGGCCATTTGCATCAATGCATCAATCATCGGACTCTCCCTGATTCATTCCTTTATTTTAGTTGATGTTTCTGCAATTTTCTTACTATAGTAGACTGATCCACATGCAGCTCGCACGCAATTTCTCGAGAGCTCAATCCCTTTGATTTCAACCTTTCCAATATGGACTTCTCATATCCATCTAACATATCATGTAACGACTTCTTTTCTTTTTCTGATGATGTGTCATGATGTCCCTGATCAGCCAACCACGGCAAATCGTTCAATTGTAAATACTCATTGTTACTAAGGACAACCATATTTTCAATGACATTTTTCAACTGTCTCGTGTTTCCCGGCCAAGGATAGTCTATCATTTCTTGGACCACTTCATAGGTCAAAGACTTTGTTTGCCCATACTGTTTATTAAATTGATTTAGAAACCTCAGCGATAATGGCAGTATCTCCTCCGAACGATCCCTTAATGGAGGCAACACAAAGTTTATCACGTTCAAACGATAGTATAGATCTTCTCGAAAGGTCCCATCTTGTACCAATTCTTCTAGGTTTTTATTGGTCATAGCGATTAGAGATATATCTATAGGAATTGGTTCGGTGGATCCAATTTTAGTCACAGTTCTGGTCTCAAGAACGCGCAAAAGCTTTACTTGGAGATTTTGACTCATCTCCCCGATTTCATCTAGGAGTAGTGTCCCTCCATCTGCGGCTTGAAAAAGCCCTTGTTTCCCTCCTTTTGAAGCGCCTGTAAAAGACCCCTCCGTGTATCCAAATAATTCTGATTCTAATAGGTTTTCAGGAATTGCTCCGCAATTTACGGCAACCAAAGGTTTGTTCTTTCGAATGGCGCTTTCTCGATGCATAAATTTTGCCAACATCTCTTTCCCCACTCCCGACTCTCCTGAAATCAATATCGGTGCATTGAAATTGCAAACTTTTTTTGCCAAAGAGTATATTTCTCTCATTTTAGGGTTGGAAATTACGATATCGTTACTCCATGCAGATAGTACCGGTGGCTCTTGAGTGTCACGGTTGTTCATTTGATCAAAATATATTTTTTCCATTTCCTTTGCCTTAAGTAGTTCCTCCCGCAAGGCATAAATCTCAGAAATATCTCTAGTATTCACAACCACCCTTTTAATAGCGCCATTATTGTCAAAAATAGGTGTTCCGGTGACCATAATGCTCTTATTGTTTCGAGTTGTATGATGCATAGACACCGGTTGTCGCTGTTCGATGGCAAGAAGCGCCACAGAATTTTTCATCCAGACTGGATTAATCAGTTCCCTCACATTTCTTCCCAACAATTCTTCCTTTTGAATATCTGTGTGTCGCACATAGGACTGATTTACCAACAGAACCGTGCCTTCCCCATCTGTAACCAAAATACCATCGAAAGATCCTTCGATGATTTCCTGCATATCCGCCATATACTCTTTCGCTTCTTGTAATTCGTTTTTCATCACATTATTCCGAACATGTTTGTCGTCAAATTTCTTGAACTTATTTTCCACCATGATTCTCACCTTCTTCTTACAAAGATGTTTTGCTCCTAATCAATCCATGATATCTTTTGCTTCTGTCTTCGTACGGGAATATGGCAATATTCTTCTCCTTTAGGATACCCTAACATAAGCGCTACGTAAACCCTTTCGCCTACGCTTACCTTAATTCGGTCTTTGATTGAATCGATTTGATTAGTCAACCGCGCGAAATATCCCGCCCAGCAGGAACTAATTCCCATGGATTCAAGATACAGTGTTGCGGTATGGGCCTCCAAAGCCAAATCGACCAATGGATTAATGGAGTGTTCGTCTGCACATCCAATCACAACAGTAGGTGCTTGTCCAAACACCACATTACGACCTTCTTCATACAATACATTAATTTCTTGTGAAATCTTATTTTGATGAACGAATTTCAAAATGTCCTCCATGCACGTTTGAATGGTATCTTGATTATCCATTACAATCCACCTGGAAGGATGTTGATTCTTTGCGCTGGGAGCATAAGCTGCAACATTTAATGCTTCCTCAACAATTTTTCGTGGAACCGGCTCTTCATAAAAAAGGCGAACAGATCTGCGGGTTTTTATAAAAAACTTTAGACTTTGCCGGAAATCATCTGTCGGTTGATATGGCTCATCTTCAAGAATAGCAGTCTCCCCATTCCAGTCAATGGCCTTGGCCGAACATATTGCAGCACAATGCAAACATTGAATGCAATGGCGAGTCGTGTCTAATCTCACTTGCCCTTCATACTCTCTTATGACATTAAAAGGACAAACTCGAATACAGGACATACAACCCACACATTTATCATAATCGATTCGTATCATACTTCTTCCCTTTCCCTCTACAGCTTTATTTCTATCACTTTTTTTGATTCCATAACAACTCGCGTCAGCTCTTCCACATTCAACTTTTCTTCAGAGGCTAATATATCATCCAATTTGGGTCGCGTGGAAGGATGTTTGGGTAAAAACACGGTGCAACAATCTTCAAATGGTTCAATGGAGGTTTCAAAGGTCCCAATCTCCTGGGCTTTCTTGATAATATCCACCTTATCGAAAGCGATTAAGGGACGTAACACCGGGATATTTACAGCCGCATCCGTCACCACCAAACCTTCCGCTGTTTGGCTAGCCACCTGCCCCAGATTTTCTCCCGTAATCAAGAAACCGCAGTCCTTTTGCAAGGCCAGATCTTGGGCAATCCTCATCATAAACCTTCGCACTAGGAGGGTCATTTCATCCTCTGGACATACTCTGGCAATTTCTTCTTGGGCTGGCAACAGATTCACGGTATGCACTTTCATTTTCCCTACATATTGGCACAAAATTTTTGCCAACCGTTCCACTTTTTGTTGAGCCCTTTTCGAAGTATACGGATAACTATGGTAATGTACTGCCTCGATAGCCATTCCTCTCTTTGCCATCATAAAACCTGCCACCGGAGAATCGATTCCTCCAGACAATAACAACATCCCCCGCCCATTGGTACCCAGAGGCAATCCTCCCTGGGCCGCTATTTTTTCTTCATAGATATATGCATGGTCTCCTCTTACATCTACATAGAGCAAACAATCCGGATGATGAACATCCACCTTTAGCACTTTGCAGCCTACCAAAATCTTCGCCCCAATGATTCGAGCGATTTCCGGTGAGGTGATGGGATATGTCTTGTCTGACCTTTTTGCCTCCACCTTAAAAGTCTTGATGCCTTTTTCTTTAATCAGTTGATTCATATACGTAACGGCGGCATCGCCAATGGCGTCAATATCCCGTTCCATTTCAATGGCATGGCTCACGGAAGCAATCCCGAATACCTTAGATATTTCATAAATCAGCTCGTCTAATGGGATTTCTTTCGAGGCTTTCAGGAAAATCAAACCTTGATTCCGATTGATCTCAATCGGTCCTTTGGACAAAAACACCTTGGTATGCTGTTTGATTTTCTCTACCAAAATCCGCTCGAAATATGGCTTGTTTAAACCCTTCAAGGCGATTTCTCCCGAGCGAATAATGATTGTATTCATTTCCATATTCCTATGCTCCTTTTTTTTGTATCATCACTGTGCAGCGTGTGATTCATTTTCGTTATCTTTTGCCATTGCGGTAATTCATGATACGCCGCATCTCATGTACGGAATGGTTAACAGCATCTATCACATAGTCTAACTGCCCATACGAAATATCTTCCGAAAAGCTGAAACGGATGGCACCCTGTATTTCTTCCTGCGTCAGTCCCATGGCCGTTAATACCGGACTATCACCCTTATGATGAGAAGAACATGCGGATCCCGTTGATACGTAAATCCCTTTTTCTTCCAGCATATGCAATAATACTTCCCCCTTTACCCCCAAAAAACTCACATTCAATATTGCCGGCGAGAATTTTTCCGCATCCATACCTCCATTTAAGGCAATATCCGGTACTTGTAGATTCAGACCTGCGTAAAGGTACGTTTTTATTTCTTGCATTTTCTTCTGTCGCTCTTCCAAGTCGCGATGGCTTATAAAAGCGGCTTCTCCAAATCCCACAATCGCCGGTACATTTTCTGTTCCCGATCTTCTGCCACCTTCTTGGCCTCCCCCGTATATAAAAGGGGGTAACGACAAATCATTCTGAATCCAAAGAGCGCCTATTCCCTTAGGTCCATGAACCTTATGGCCGGAGATACTGATTAAATCCACTTGTTCCGGGATTTTTACTTTCCCAAGCCCTTGAACAGCATCCGTGTGAAACAATATTTGGGTTCCATGCCTATGATTATACTGCTTAACCAGAGTTGCCATCTCTTCCACCGCCAGAATGGTACCCACCTCATTATTGACAAGCATGACGGAAACCAACACCGTTTCTTCATCCAGTTCAGCCTCCAAATCTTGAAGACGAAGAAACCCTTTTTCATCCACTCCCAAGCGATGTATATTCCAGCCTTGGGCCTCCAAATAGTCCATACAACGCATTATTGCAGGATGTTCCACCCTTGTGGTGACAATCTTGCCTTTCTTTCGACGATACTTTTCAGCAACACCAAAAATAGCCATATTATCAGCTTCCGTGCCTCCTGAAGTAAAAACTATGCCCTCCGGCTTCTTTCCAAGAGACTCGCCCACCTGCTGTCTGGCTTTTTCTACCGCACTTTCCGCCACCATACCCAATTCATGAAGGGAGCTTGGATTCCCGTAATCCAAGCTCATATAATGAACGACCCGATTTGTGACTTCGTCATACGGTCTTGTGGTTGAACTGTTATCTAAATATACTATCATAACATCCATATTTTACATGATAGTACCTATAATCACAAGGGCCTACCGCCAATATCCTTGCGGTAAAAGGCGCCTTCAAAGTGAATTTTAGAGATATTACGGTATACCTTCTCCCGGGCTGCTTCTAATGTATCCCCCCATCCGGTTACGGAAATCACTCGCCCGCCATCGGTTCGGAAAGAAATAATATCCTTGTTGCTTTTTTCGCTGCGGGTTCCCCCATGAAAGAGCAGTATGTCATGGTCAACCTTCTCCATCCCAAAGATTTCCCCCCCGGTTTTGTATTTCCCCGGATATCCTCCAGAAACCAGGTTGACAGTAATTGTTTTACGGTCATCCCACTCCAGTCGAACATCTTCCAAACGATTTTCCACAGTAGCTACCATTATTTCCAATAGATCATTCTGCAATCTGGGTAGTAAGGATTGGGTTTCCGGATCTCCAAATCTCGTATTGAATTCTATCACTTTCCAACCTTGATTGGACCACATTAGGCCGATAAACAGGACGCCCTTGAAAGGAAGTCCTTCCCTTTGAAATCCAGCCAGGGTAGGCTCCAAAACTTCTTTTCTAAGAAGTTCCCAACGTTCTTTGTTAAAGAGCAGGCTGGGAGAATAACTACCCATCCCTCCGGTGTTGGGTCCCTGGTCATTGTCCCGAATCCGCTTATAATCCTGGCATGAATCCATGGGAAGAATTCTGTTCTCATCCACAAAGCAAAGCGCAGATGCTTCTACTCCACTTAGAAACTCTTCTATCACTACCTTGTCACCTGCCATACCAAAAGCCTTCTGTTCCATGAGTGTTTCAATTCCTGCAATGGCCTCTTCTTTATTTTCAGCGATAATTACCCCTTTTCCCCCCGCCAACCCGTCTGCTTTCAGAACCATAGGGTAAGAGAAAATGCCCAGATTTCCAAGGCACTCCTCCTGGCTGTAGCATTCTACATATTGGGCGGTAGGAATCCGGTGACGTTCTAAAAACCTTTTGGTAAATATTTTACTGCTTTCCAGCTGCGCACATTGTTTGTTTGGACCAAATACAGGAATCCCAACCTTCTCCAGTTCATCCACTATCCCCAGGGATAATGGAACTTCCGGACCCACAACCACAAAGTCTATATCGTGCTCCATGCTGAAATTCACCAGCCCCGGAATATCATCAGCTGCCACATTACCCAGTTTTGCCAACTCTCCAATCCCTCCGTTCCCCGGAGTACAAAATAGATTCGTTAGCTTTGATGATTGTCGAAGCTTCCAGCATATGGCATGCTCCCGAGCACCACCACCTACCACCAATACATTCATTTCCTTCTCTCCCATTTTATTCTAGTGCTTAAAGTGGCGTGTGCCGCAGAATACCATTGTGATACCCTTTTCATTGGCCTTCTGGATAGAAGATTCGTCATTCATAGACCCACCTGGCTGAATAATGGCGGTCACTCCTGCTTCCGCCGCTCTTTCCACACAATCTTCAAAAGGGAAAAAAGCATCCGAAGCCATAACAGCTCCCTCTGTACTTGAAAGAGACCGATTCAATGCATGATCCACCGCCCAAATACGGTTTACCTGGCCCGGCCCGATTCCTAGGGTTCGCTGATGCTTTGCCACTACAATTCCATTGGATTTCACATGTTTCACTACTTTCATGGCAAATTCCAAATCCCGGACTTCATCGGCAGAAGGTGCTCGTTCTGTCACCACTCTCCAGTCCTCTTTTTGGTATAGAATTTGGTCTTCTTCTTGTACCAGTAGCCCTCCCGACACTTTCTTCATGTCGAATGCCCGGGAATTTTCTGTTTCCAGGTTTTCCAGCTTCAACAAGCGAATATTCTTTTTCTTTGCCAATATTTGATAGGCTTCTTCACTGAAAGCGGGGGCAATGACAATCTCTATAAATATTTCGTTGATTTTCTCCGCCGTGCTAAAATCCACTTCACGATTCATGGCCAAAATGCCTCCAAAAATGGAGACAGGATCGCACTGGTATGCCCCCATATAAGCCTCTAACAAAGTGGCTCCCGTGGCCACACCACACGGATTGGCATGTTTTACTGCCACTACAGTAGGCTCTGTAAACTCCTTTAACGCCCGAAGAGCCCCCTCTGTGTCATTAATATTATTAAAAGATAATTCCTTTCCATGAAGTTGTATGGCTTCCGTTAAATCTCCAGCACCTGCAAAAGGCTCCCGGTAAAACCAGGCCTTTTGATGGGGATTTTCTCCATATCTTAACTCCTGTTTTATGTCGTAGGTAAAAGTGGGATTGGTCGGCAGAGGAAGTCCTTCCTTTCTTCTCAAATATTCGCAAATCAATGCATCGTAGGCAGCGGTATGTTGAAATACCTTCAATGCCATTTTATATCTCTCGTTGTCTGGGATTGTCTCCCCCTTTTTTAATTTTTCCAAGACTTCCGAATAGTCCGCCGGATCACATAATACCAGTACATCTTCGTAATTCTTTGCGGCGGACCTTAACATGGTCGGCCCACCAATGTCGATGTTTTCAATGACCTCGTCCAAGGAAACACCGGACTTCATCACAGTTTCACGAAACGGGTATAAATTCACCACCACCATATCAATCATATCTATTCCCAGATCCTTGGTCTGCTGTTGGTGACTCTCGTTTTTCCGTTTCGCTAAAATGCCACCATGTACCTTGGGGTGTAAGGTTTTGACCCTACCATCCAGACACTCCGGGAATCCGGTGACTTCTGCTATTCCAGTGGCTGAAATTTGATTCTCTTGCAACAAACGAAGAGTCCCGCCGGTAGATATAATCTCCCAACCCAGGTCTACCAGTCCTTTGGCAAAGGGTAAGAGGTTTTCTTTATTAGAAACACTAATCAATGCCTTCATTTTCTTCTCCTTATTTATGTTTATTCTCTACCATCCCAACAATATGTACACAACTTGCAAGAATCCACCCCTACCGCTTTCATAACATCCTCTAAATATTGGAACTTCAGACTGGTAAATCCTAGTCGGGTCCCAATTGATGCCACCATTTGTTGATGCTTCTCAGTATGAGGATTGGCATATTCTTCCAGAATCTCCCGAGTTACTTGCTCCGGTCGAATGTTTTCCAATTCACACAATGTTCTTCGAGTAATCAATTCCATATCGTTTACACTTCGGGAAAAATTCAGGTATTTACAACCATATAGTATGGGTGGACAAGCGGACCTTACATGAATGTCCTTGGCCCCATTGTCATATAGATACCGAACTGTCTCTGATAGTTGAGTCCCGCGGACGATGGAATCATCCACCAACACAAACTTCTTCCCATCGATGATTTCAAACACGGGTATCAGCTTCATGCGGGCAATCAGCTCTCGGCTTTTCTGCTTTTGCAACATGAAGCTTCTAGGCCACGTAGGGGTATACTTTATAAGCGGTCTGGAATAAGGAATTCGGGAGTGATTGGCATACCCCAAAGCATGGGCCACCCCGCTGTCCGGCACTCCAGCAACATAATCAACATCCACTAGCATAGGGTCCGCTTGGTCGCGATTGGCCAGCAGTCCGCCATTTCGGCAACGCATCGCTTCCACGTTCACCCCCTCATATGTAGAGGTGGTATATCCAAAGTAAGACCACAAGAACGTGCATATCCGCATCTCTTCCCGAGGAGGGGACAGAGTCTGAACTGAATCCTTGGTCAACAACACGATTTCTCCCGGCCCCAGCTCCTTCACTTTGTTGTATCCAATGTTAATAAAGGCAAAGGACTCAGAAGCTGCACAAATGGCATCGTCTTTCTTACCGATAATCATGGGAGTCCTTCCCATTCTATCTCGTGCCGCATATAGGCCTTCTTTCGTTAGTATTAGAAGGGTTAAGGAGCCCTGTACCTGATCCTGTACCTTTCGAATTCCCTCTAAAATAGTATCACCACAAGAAACCAACATGGCCACCAATTCTGTGTTATTAATTTCGCCGTCGTTCATTGCCATGAACTGCATGGAGCCTTTTGAAAACAGGTCTTTGACCAGTTCATCTTTATTGTTAATCCTTCCCACCGTTCCGATGGCATATTCTCCTAGTCGGGAAAATACGGTCAACGGCTGGGGGTCCCCATCGCTAATGCTTCCAATCCCCATGTTACCCTGCAACTCTTCCAACTCCGCGGCAAACTTGGTGCGAAATGGTGCATTTTCAATATTATGGATACTTCTTTTAAACCCTGCTTTCCCGTAAACACAGAGGCCACCTCTTTTGGTCCCGAGATGGGAATGGTAGTCCGTTCCGAAATATAAATCTTCTACACAATCTCCCCCACTGACAATCCCTAGCAGTCCTCCCATTTCCCACTCCTTCCGTCCATCTCCATCAATACCTTTTTCACTCCCTCTACCATCAGTCGATGCTCTAATTCAAGCACACGACTGGCCAGACTCTCCGGGGTATCCGTTTTTTCTACACCAATTTGATGTTGAAGGATAATCTCCCCTTGGTCCACCCCTTCCGTCACGTAATGAATCGTAGCACCCGTAACAGTATCCCCACTTTCCAACACCTTTTCATGCACCTTTAGTCCATAACAACCCTTGCCCCCATGTTTCGGCAGCAAAGAAGGATGAATATTAATGATTCTCCCCCAAAAAGCATCCACAACTTCTTTGTCCAGAATTTTTAAGTATCCGGCCAGCACCACCAAATCCGGCCTGGCTTCCAGCAGCAAATGCATCAGGTTTTCCCGATACTCTCGAGAATCACAAAGACCTTTCGGTACCCGACTGGGGATTCCTGCCATTTTTGCCCTCTCTAACCCCTTCGCCTCGGGATTACTGGATATTACAACCACAATTTCCCCATTAAAAATTTCACCCCGTGTGGTGGCATCTATTAACGCTTGCAAATTGGTGCCGCCTCCGGATATGAGTACGGCAATCCGATACTTCTTATTCAAAGGTCACACCCTCTCCCCGAATGATGGATCCTACCAAAAACGGGTTTTCTCCTTCCCTCCGAAGAATATCCATGACGGAATCTTGATGCTCTTTGGAAATCACAAAAATATACCCTACACCCATGTTGAATGTAGAGAACATTTCTTTTTCCTCTACGTTTCCCAGCATTTGTAAATAGGAAAAAATGGGGGGAATGTTCCACGCATCTCTTTGAATCTTTGCCCCCAGTCCTAAGGGCAATATACGAGGAATATTTTCATAGAAGCCGCCACCCGTGATGTGGACCATACCCTTCACCCTTTCTGTTTCCAACACCTTTCCCACCAGCTGAGAATATATACGTGTCGGTGTCAGGAGTTCTTCACCCAAAGTACAGCCTAAATCCTCTATATATGTATCTAGAGGTATTTTATGCTCTTCCATAACAATCTTTCGAATCAAAGAATACCCATTGCTATGCACACCACTGGAAGAAAGCCCTATCAGCACATCTCCATCCACAATCGAAGTGCCATCCACCAGACGATTTCGATCTACCATTCCCACACAGAAGCCCGCCAGGTCATATTCATTCTCCGGATAAAACCCCGGCATTTCTGCCGTTTCTCCCCCAATAAGAGCCGCTCCTGCCTGAATACAACCATCCGAAATCCCTTTCACAATATCCCTGATTTTTAATGGCTCTAGCTTTCCACAAGCAATGTAGTCCAGGAAAAACAAAGGTCGAGCTCCCTGACACAAAACATCATTCACACACATGGCCACACAATCCACACCGATGGTGTGATGACAGTCCATTAGAAATGCAATTTTTAATTTGGTGCCTACACCATCGGTCCCGGAAACCAGCACCGGCTGTCCCACACCCTCTAAGGGCAATTGATACAAACTTCCAAAGCCCCCAATCTCTCCCAGGACATTTTGGTTAAAGGTCTTAGCAGCCAAGCCTTTGATTTCCTGCACCGCCTCTGCTGCTTTTACTGTGTCTACTCCCGAGTCCCGATAAGTTGCCCTTGGGCTTATTCCCTTTACTTTGTCCATCTTCTTTATCCTTTTTCCACTATACGTTTCAAGACTTCCTGGTAGGCTTCTTCTACATTTCCCAAATCCCTACGGAACCTGTCTTTGTCCATTTTCTCTCCTGTGTTTTTATCCCATAATCGGCAGGTGTCCGGAGATATTTCATCTGCTAACAGAATTTCTCCTTGAAACAGTCCAAACTCCAGCTTGAAATCAATCAGCTTTAACCCTATTTCATCAAAGAAGGCACAGAGGAGTTCATTAATGCGAAAAGCATATCCCCTCACTATATCCAGTTGCTCCTTTGTGGCCAATTCCAAAGCTAATATATGATCTTCATTGATCAGAGGATCTCCCAGCTCATCCTTCTTATAAGAGAATTCCAATGTGGTTTTCGCAAGGGGTTGGCCTTCCGGAACACCATATCGCTTGGAAAAAGATCCCGCTGCCACATTGCGGATAATCACCTCCAGGGGTAAAATTTCCACCGCCTTTACCAGCGTTTCTCGCTGGGACAGTTCTTCCACAAAATGAGTGGGAATTCCCCGCTGTGCCAAATGGCGGAATAAAAGATTGGCCATATGGTTGTTCACCACACCCTTATCTCGAATGCTTCCCTTTTTTTCTCCATTAAAGGCAGTTGCATCATCCTTGTATTCCATCACAAAATATTGGGGATCCTCCGTACGGTATATTTTTTTCGCTTTCCCCTCATAAATCATCTCCGCTTTTTTCATCTTTTACCCCTCTCTGATTTGGCCATCTTTCTCCAATACACCTTTTCGCATTTCTTCCCGATAAGATATCATTTTTTCATGGAGTTCTCCATATTTGAGGCCCAACATTTGAACCGCCAATAGCGCTCCATTCACCGCTCCATTGACGGCTACAGTTGCCACAGGAATTCCCGGAGGCATTTGTACCGTAGATAATAATGCATCCCATCCCTGCAATGTTTCCGACTTCAGCGGAACACCAATAACGGGTCGTGATGTATTGGCAGCAATAGCCCCCGCCAGATGGGCCGCCATACCCGCCATGGCAATGTACACCTCTATACCGGTGTCCTCTCCCCCTTTCACCAAATTCCCCACCTCTTCTGGTGTTCGGTGGGCAGATAAAATACGGGTTTCCACAGAAACACCAAAACTCAAAAGTGTCTCCTCGGCTTTTTTCCCTAATTCATAATCCGAATAACTCCCCATAACAATGGCAACCTTCATGTTTTCCTCCTAACGATAATATCGGATTCCCGCATCAAAAATTCGTTGATGAAAATCCCCTTCTACATTGCGATACACTCCTTGAGACACCCTTTCAGAATGGGCCATTTTCCCAAATACTAACCCGTCCGGAGAAAAAATCCCTTCGATGCCCCAGTACGAACCATTGGGGTTCCCCTCCATATCCATGGTTGGATTTCCTTCGAAATCCACATATTGTGTAGCAATTTGGCCATTTTTTTCCAAAGCCTTCAGCTGATTCTTCGAAACTACAAATCGCCCTTCTCCATGAGATACAGGGAGTGTGTGTACATCTCCCAAATTCATGCCATCCATCCAGGGTGAGTGCAAAGAAGATATTCGGGTCCTCACCAACCGGGACTGATGACGACCAATGCTGTTCAACCCCAAAATGGGATGTTGGGCTTCTCTTTTCTGAAATCTGCCTTCCGGTAAAAGCCCCATTTTAACCAATCCCTGAAAACCATTACAAACTCCAAGAATTAGTCCCTTTTTTATCTCCAGGAATTTCTGTAGCTCCTCTTGGACACCGGGGTCTTCGAATATAGAAGCAATGAACTTACCGGTACCATCCGGCTCATCGCCCCCCGAAAATCCGCCGGGAATCATAATGATATGGGTTTCCGAAATATTCTTTGCCAGCTCTTTTAATGAGTGCTCTACGTCCATGTTTGTCAGGTTCCGAAACACTTGTATCTTCGGAACACCCCCTGCTTTTTCAAAGGCAGCCATGGAATCCACTTCACAATTCGTTCCAGGGAATACAGGAATGAGAACATCCGGTTTTCTTGCCTTTGAAATAGGCCTGACTTGGCTCCGCTGGCTATATGCTACAATGGGAGACCTTTCTTGATCCCTATTTGACTTCTCTCGAGTAGGAAACACTTCTTCCAAAGGATGGGTCCATTTCTTTTCCACATCCGTCAAAGGCAAAAGCAATGTCTCCTCTCCAATATGTAGCGACAATGTCGGATCATTACAAGTATTTCCAATCACTTTCGCGGATGGAAATTCAAGTCCATCTTTCACCTGCCACTCCGGTTTCATCTCCAATAAAACACTGCCATACCTGGCTGAAAAGAAGTCTTCCGAAGATGGAAGAAAAACTTCCCCGCCGATTCGATTCCCAAGGGCCATCTTCACCATGGCCATAAATAGTCCAC
>CAYVFH010000004.1:0-46439 GCA_964450985.1 uncultured Oscillospiraceae bacterium
GTCATATATTGTCGTGCGGAATATCCTTTGGCTATTCATCGACTGGAAGTGGCTATGGAGCAGGCCAGGGAAAAAGGATATTTGGGAAAGAATATTTTAGACTCAGGGTTTGATTTTGAACTTCGCATCAAGGCAGGGGCCGGCGCTTTTGTGTGCGGAGAAGAAACGGCTTTAATCGCATCCCTGGAGGGAGAACGAGGTATGCCAAGACTGAAGCCGCCTTTCCCGGCATCCAAAGGCTATTGGCAGCAACCAACCAATATTAACAATGTGGAGACCTTTGCCAATGTCCCTTGGATTATTATCAATGGTGGGGCCGCTTTCGGTGCCATGGGGACGGAAAAATCAAAGGGAACCAAGGTGTTCGCCTTGGCTGGCAAGATAAAAAAAGGCGGCTTGGTGGAGGTGCCCATGGGCATGACCTTGCGGGAAATCATTTATGATATTGGCGGGGGAATCAAGAATGACCGGGAATTCAAAGCGGTTCAAATGGGCGGACCTTCCGGGGGATGCATTCCAGCATCCTTGATTGACACGCCGGTGGACTACGAAAATATAGGGAAAATTGGAGCTATCGTAGGCTCCGGCGGTATGATTGTCATGGATGAGACCACGTGCATGGTGGATATGGCCCGCTATTTCCTGGACTTTACTCGGAAAGAGTCTTGCGGCAAGTGTAATTACTGCAGAATTGGAACCAAAAGAATGCTGGAAATTCTGGAGAGAATAACTCAAGGAACCGGGAAAGATGGAGACATTGAGCTACTGGAAGAATTGGCGGAAAAGATTAAGGACGGCTCTATGTGCGGGCTGGGGCAAACCGCCCCGAATCCGGTGTTAACTACCATCAAGTATTTCCGGAATGAATATGAAGATCATATATACAACCACACCTGTACTGCCAAGTCCTGTAAGAACTTGTTCCAGTTCGTGATTACGGACAAATGTACCGGGTGTACGGTATGCGCCAGAAACTGCCCGGTGGATGCCATTCAAGGAGAACGGAAGCAGCTACACGTTATTGACCAGGATGCTTGTATCAAATGCGGTAAGTGTGAAGAAGTATGTCGCTTTGATGCCATCGTCAGAAAATAGAAAGGAGGAATGAAAAATGAGCAAATTGAGATTGAACATCGATGGAAAAGAAGTTTACGGCTATACGGGCCAAACCATTTTGGAAGTGGCTGGAGAAAATGACATTTTTATTCCTACCCTTTGTTATGATGAACGAATGCATATTTATGGAGCCTGTGGCCTTTGCGTTTGCGAGGTAGAAGGTAATCCCAAGATGGTGAAGGCTTGTGCCACAGAAATCGCCGACAATATGGTGATTCGAACGAATACCCCCAGGGTAGTGGAGTCAAGGAAAACCAATTTAGAGCTTCTTCTTTCCAACCATGTGGGAGATTGCCGTCCTCCTTGCGTTTTGGCTTGTCCGGCGCAAACGGATTGCCAGGGGTATGCGGGGCTGATTGCCAACGGAGAATATGAAAAGGCCATTGCTTTGATTCGAAATAAGATTCCCTTGCCGGGTGCCTTGGGCAGAGTTTGCCCCCACCCCTGTGAGACGGAGTGTCGACGAGGTCTGATGGAGGAACCGGTGGCAATTCAATATCTCAAACGGTTTGCGGCAGATATGGACCGGATGAGCCAGGAACACTTCCTGCCGGAAATCGGGTCGGATACCGGTAAATCTGTTGCGGTGATTGGGGCGGGTCCTATGGGCCTTTCCGCTGCCTATTTTCTCCGTATTATGGGGCATCATGTTACCATTTTCGAGGCCATGCCCAAGGGTGGTGGAATGCTTCGGTACGGAATTCCGGAGTATCGATTGCCCAAGGAAGACTTGGACTGGGAAATCGAAATTATTGAAAAAATGGGAGTGAACATTATCACCAATACCAAAGTGGGTGTGGACATTCCCTTTGAAACCATACGGGGCGACTACGATGCGGTATTGTTGGGCATCGGCGCTTGGGTATCTACGGGAGTCGGTTGTAAGGGAGAAGATGCGGGCGGCGTAATTGGCGGCATTGACTTTCTTCGAAAAGTCGTTCGAAATGAAGAGGTGAAGCTAGGGAAAAGGGTGGCCATCGTTGGGGGTGGCAACACAGCAATGGATGCTTGTCGTACCGCTGTTCGATTGGGAGCCGATCAGGTATATAACGTTTATCGAAGAACCAAGGATGAAATGCCGGCAGACATGGTGGAAATTGTGGAGGCGGAAGAAGAGGGGGTTATTTTTAAGAATCTCACCAATCCTTTGGAAATCGTCAAAGATAAGGATGGCCAGGTGAAGGAAATGGTTTTACAGGTTATGGAACTTGGGGAACCGGATGCTTCGGGAAGAAGAGCGCCAAAGCCTGTTGAGGGTAAAACGGAAACCTTGGAAGTAGACACGGTGATTTTAGCCATTGGACAGGCGGTAGATGGTTCTCTTTTCCAGGTAGATAAAACGAAAAAAGGTTCTATCGCCTATGATAAGGACACCTTCATGACCAGCATACCAGGTGTATTTGCCGGCGGGGACTGCGGAAATGATAAAATTTCCATTGCCGTAGAGGCCATTGCCGATGCCAAAAAAGCAGCCACCATCATCCATCGATACCTGGATGGAGAATTGATTCGTTACGAGGCCCCCTATGTGGTAACCCGGGACGATATAACGGAGAAGACTTTTGAGGATCGGGAGAGAGAATGTCGGCCAAAGATGACCCACATGGAAGCCAAGGAACGAAAAGGAAACTTCATAGAAATTGTCAAAGGATATACGGAAGAAGAGGCCATTCAAGAGGCCTCCCGATGCCTAGAGTGTGGTTGTCATGACTTTTTCGAGTGTAAACTGATTGAATATGCCAATGACTATCATGTAGAACCGGATAGAATAGCCGGGGAGATAAACCAAATTGAGTACGAGGATGACCATCCCTTCATCATGCGAGATCCTAATAAGTGTATTCTTTGTGGCCTTTGTGTTCGGGTGTGTGATGAAATCATGGGAGTGGGTGCACTGGGCTTGGTGGAAAGAGGATTTGACACGGTGGTGAAGCCTACTTTGGACCGGCCTCTACTGGAATCCGGGTGCATCTCTTGCGGGCAATGCGTCAGCGCATGTCCATGTGGAGCACTTCAGGAAAGACAGACCGTGATCAAGGAGGTTCCGGTGGATACCCAAAAGGTGGTCACTACTTGCTCCTATTGCTCGGTAGGATGTACCCTGATTCTGGAAAGCTATGGCGGGATGCTGATAAAAGCGAACCCGGACCATCAGGGTGTGGTAAACCAGGGACTGGGCTGTGGTAAAGGAAAATGGGGATTTGACTGTGCCGTCCTGGAAGGAAAACTGGAAACTCCCCTTATCAAAAACGGGAGAACTTACAGAGAAGCAGATTATGATGAGGCATTGATGATTACTGCCAAGAAGGCGCAAGCTATCGGTGCAAAATATGGAAAAAATGCGGTGGCAGTTGCCATATCTGATCGCTACACCAACGAAGAAGCCTATGTGATGAAAAAACTGGCGGAGACCATGGGGGCCCGGGTGCTCTCTTTCAACAACCGTCTCAATGGGCTGGAAGAGATTTTGGGGATAGAGGGTTCGCCCAACACCATAGATGAGTTGCTATCCACTCAGGTAATTTTGGTAACGGGGTTTGTGGCAGCCAACAATCCGGTGATACTTCTGAAAATCAAACAGGCGGCGGAAAAAGGTACCAAGGTGGTTTTGATAAATCCAAAAGGATTTGAGCAGAAGTTCCCCTTTGCCCACCAAGCCATTTACACGAAGAATGATCTTTCGTCATTACAGGAACTGGCCAAGGCATTGATGGATTTGGGTAAAATGGGGAAGGGCGATGGCTATAAGGATTTTAAAAAATCGTTGGACGGCGTGAAGGTCTCCAAAGATATGGCAGAAATCGCCAAGCTATATGCAGAAGCCAAGAAAGCCATGATTGTCTACCAACAGAATCTGATTACGGTGGAGGCTGCAGAACTGATTGGACAAATTGCACTTCTTTCCGGACATATCGGCAGTCCTAGAGATGGGATTTTGTTGGTAAAGGCGAAGAATAATTCCCAAGGTTTGGTAGACTTGGGGGTAAAAGCCGGTTCGGAAAGTATGGAGGGTGTGAAAGCGCTATTGGTGTTTGGAGAGGACCCGGGAATCAAGGGGAAGGATTTAGAATTTATCATGGTTTCTGATACCCATATGACAGCGACTTCCGAAAAGGCAGATGTGGTATTTCCAGCTACCGGTTTCGCAGATACGGACGGAACATTCACCAACACCGAGAGACGGCTACAGGCGGTAGAATCTGCAGTGGAAGAAGGGGTGATGCCCAATTGGATGTTGGCACAGCAGTTGGCCCTGGTTTTCGAAGAGGACTATGGATTTTTAGACACCATGGACATTTCCCGGGAAATGGATGATCGGGTACCCTCTTACAAGAGGGCGGTGGTAGGAGAAATCTTAGGGGGCGTATTAAAGCCAAGCAAGACCAAGTACAAGGAAGTGATCAAAGGGAAATTTGTAGATCCAATCACCTGCACGGACAATTTGATGAATATTATAGACCAAAGACTGCCAAAACCACCTGTGAAAAAATAACCATAGAACAATGGGGCAAGGGAAACCTTGCCCCATTGTATCATTTCCTTGCAAAAGGCGGGAAGTACAGTATAATATAGTCATATTTTGCAGGAAAGAAGTGGAGAACATTATGAAAAAACTGTCCGCTTTTTTAAAGAAAAAGGACATTGAGTTCAGCGCAAAGAGATACTTTCAAGATGCGCTAAGTGCCATGGCCCTTGGGTTGTTTGCCTCATTATTAATCGGTTTGATTATAAAGACCCTAGGGGAGCAAACCGCCCTGTTGCTGGGAGAAAACACCGTATCTGCCTTCTTAGTGGAGACGGGAACCATCGCCATGGGGTTGATGGGCGCCGGTGTGGGGGTGGCTGTGGCTGGGGGATTAAAAGCCCCGCCGCTGGTGCTATTTGCCAGTGCCATTACCGGTATGATGGGGGCCCAGTTGGGCGGTCCTGCCGGTGCGTTTTTGGCAGCGGCTTTCGGGGCCGAACTGGGGAAACTGGTATCCAAAGAAACCAAAGTGGACATACTGGTAACTCCCGCAATGACATTGATCGCCGGAATGGTTTCTGCCACTGTATTTGGACCTGTTGTGGATGCATTAATGACGGGGTTGGGCCAAATTATTATGACGGCAACGGATATGAGGCCATTTATCATGGGAATTATTGTGGCGGTAGTGGTTGGATTGGCCTTGACTGCGCCCATATCCAGTGCTGCGCTTTGTATCATGTTAGGGCTAGGGGGATTGGCTGCCGGTGCAGCCACTGTGGGATGCTGTGCCCAAATGATTGGATTTGCAGTGATCAGCTTCAAGGACAATGGGGTAGGCGGTTTGGTGGCACAGGGAATCGGTACTTCCATGCTTCAAATATCCAATATCATCAAAAATCCTTGGATTTTATTGCCTCCCACACTGGCAGGTGCGATTCTGGGTCCGGTGGCCACCGTGGTATTTCAAACCACAAACATTCCCATTGGTGCCGGGATGGGAACCTCCGGACTGGTGGGGCAAATTGGTACCTTTACCTCCATGGGGTTTACATGGGGTGTGTTGGGAATCGTGTTATGTCTTCATATCGCCCTTCCCGCCATTCTGGCTCTTGTGGTGGATAAAGGGCTGCGCAAGTTGGGGAAAGTAAATCCAGGAGATTATAAGCTGGACTTATAGCCTGGGAAAGGAATGGATATGGAAGTGGAATTGAAATATATGGTACCATCCAAGGAAACTATGGATGAGGTGTTCAATGACGCCTATTTGTTTTCCATAGAAGAGGAGGGCACGCGGGAGAAGGTGTTTTTTAAAGCCGCCTATTTTGACACGAAGGACCATGTACTCTCCTGCAATGACATCGCTTTTCGTGTTCGCATGGAAGGGGAAAAGCTGATTGCCAGCTTGAAGTGGCGAGGAAAAGCAGAGGGAGGACTTCACAGCAGAGAAGAAATCAATGTGCCTGTGGATAACCCTCAATATTATCTGATGCCATCCGCTACATTATTCCAGCAAAGTGAGATTGGCAAGGAAGTGATTCGATTGGTGGGAGAAGAGCCGCTGGTTTCTCTCATGGAGATGGGATTTTTAAGGAGCCGGTTCCGTGTGGACACGGGAGATAGTATCATAGAGATTTCTCTGGATTCCGGAGAAATTATGACGGACCGGGGCAACCTTCCGATTTCCGAATTGGAGTTGGAACTATTTTCCGGAAACCAAGAGGATTTATTGGCACTGGGAGAAAGGCTTTCCGGTGAGTATTCATTGGCGCCTTCCGATGAAAGCAAGTATTTACGGGGTCTGAAAGAAATGGGGCTTCGCTAAAAGGGCGGCAGCCCTTTTTTTATTGCAAACAGTCATTTTCTGGGGATATTTCCCGAGGAAACGTTTACTTATACATACTAATAGGTTATAATAATAGGCGTTCTTTGCCAAAAGAAAGGATAGTTTTTCCGGAATCTGGGTATATAAGAACGAGTAGACTCGTTACCCCTCCTAAGAGGGTGTCGATAAAAAAATGGAGGAATCAGCTATATGAATGCAACAATCATAACGAAAGAAAAGAATGAAGTAAAATTTAAGATGGAATTTACGGCAGAAGAGTTTGAACAAGCCGTCATCAAAGCGTATCAAGATAGTAAAGACAAGTTCACGGTAGATGGTTTTCGAAAAGGGAAAGCCCCCAGGAAGGTAATAGAGACCCGTTATGGGTCTGATGTTTTCTTTGATGATGCTGTGGATAAACTATTCTCGTCAGAATACACGAAAGCCCTTGACCAGTTGGAATTGGATGTAATCGATCGCCCCAGAGTAGAGCTGGGAAAACTGGAAGCGGGGAAAGGATTTGAAGCCACTATCACTGTAGAGGTCTATCCTGAGTTCACCGTAAAAGACTATATGGGAGTATCCATCGAGAGAATCGAAGAAAAAGTGGAAGATGCTCAAGTAGAAGAAGAGATAAAGAAGTTGCAGCAGAGAAATTCCAGAATGATTACTGTGGAAAGACCTGTGAAAGAAGGCGACATGGTGGTTATAGATTACCAAGGATTTGTGGGAGAAGACACCTTTGAAGGAGGGACGGCAGAACGATATCCCTTGAAGGTGGGGTCCAATACCTTTATCCCCGGATTTGAGGAGCAGCTAGTAGGAGTAGAGCTGGGGTCTGACGTGGAAGTGAAGGTTACTTTCCCGGAAGAGTACCATGCAGAAGATTTGGCGGGAAAAGAGGCCGTGTTCAAATGCCATGTTCATGAAATCAAAGAAGAGGAAATTCCCGAATTGAATGATGAATTCGCCAAAGATGTTAGCGAGTGGGATACACTGGAGGACCTGAAAAAGGAAACGAAGGAGAATCTGGAGAAAACCGCCAAGGCAAAAAGCGAAGATATGATGAAAAACAAAGTGTTGGAAAAAATTTATGAAGCCAACGAAATTGATGTTCCAAATGCCATGGTAGAAGAAGAGATGGATGCCATGATGAATGAGTTTGATCAACAGCTAAAGTATCAAGGCTTGGATCTTCAGAAGTATTTTCAATACCTAAACAAAAATCCCGGTGAATTTAGACAGGAAATCAAAGAGGATGCTTATAAGCGTGTAAAAACTCGTATGATTATTGGAAAAATTGCGGAGCTGGAAAATATTGAAGCTACCCCAGAAGAGTTGGATTCCCAGTTCGAACTGTTGGGGATGCAGTACCAGATGGACAAAGACAAGGTAAAGGAGTTGCTGGGAGACGGCAACACCAAGTTATTTGAGAAAGATATTCAGATGAAGAAGGCCGTAGAACTGGTTTATGAAAAGGCCCAGATTACTGGCTAGAACCATAGAGAAAGGGAGAATCCGGAATGGCTTTAATACCATATGTCATTGAGCAGACTTCAAAAGGGGAACGCTCCTATGATATTTACAGCAGATTGCTGAAGGACCGCATTATATTTCTGGGGGAAGAGATCGATGAACACATTGCCAGCGTGGTGGTGGCTCAATTACTCTTCTTGGAAGCGGAAGACCCGAAAAAGGACATATATTTATACATAAACAGTCCGGGGGGAAGTGTGACGGCGGGATTGGCAATCTATGACACCATGCAATATATCAAGCCGGATGTCTCTACTATCTGTGTAGGGATGGCCGCCAGCATGGGCGCGTTCTTGTTGTCGGCGGGGGCAAAGGGCAAGAGAATGGCCTTGCCCAATGCAGAAGTGATGATACACCAGCCACTGGGTGGAATTAGTGGACAAGCGGAGGATATTCGAATCCATGCGGACCATATCATTAAGACCCGGGGTAAGCTCAATAAAATTTTAGTGGAAGTGACAGGGCAGCCATTGGATGTGATTGAAAGAGATACGGATAGAGATTTTTTCATGACTGCCGATGAGGCCAAAAAGTATGGCCTCATCGACAAGGTGATTCAGAAGCGATAGTGGGGGTGGAAAATGGCAAAATTTGATGACCAGAAGCAGCTATGTTGTTCCTTTTGCGGAAAACCGCAGGACAAGGTTAGAAGACTGATAGCAGGGCCCAATGTATATATTTGTGATGAATGCATTGAGCTATGTATGGATATCATCGATGAGGAATTCGAAGAGAAATTAATGGGGGAAGAGACGGACGGTCTCTGTCAAGAGACTTTGCTGAAGCCCAGGGAGATTGCGCAGCGACTGGCAGAGTACGTAATCGGCCAAGAGGAGGCGAAAAAATCCTTGGCAGTGGCGGTCTACAACCATTACAAACGAATTCGTTGTTTAGATGAAGACGGCGATGATGTAGAGTTGCAAAAATCCAATGTGGTGATGGTGGGACCTACTGGTTCGGGGAAAACACTATTGGCACAAACATTGGCGAAAATATTGCAGGTCCCCTTTGCCATTGCCGATGCCACGGCTTTGACAGAGGCAGGCTACGTAGGTGAGGATGTGGAGAACATCCTGTTAAAGTTAATTCTGGCAGCAGATTATGATTTGGAAAAAGCCCAAAAAGGGATTATATATATCGATGAAATCGATAAAATCGCCCGAAAATCGGAGAACCCTTCCATTACAAGAGATGTAAGCGGAGAGGGGGTTCAACAGGCTCTGTTGAAAATTATCGAAGGGACGGTAGCTTCGGTTCCCCCACAAGGGGGCAGAAAACATCCCCATCAGGATTTTATTCAATTTGACACCACCAATGTATTGTTTATTTGTGGTGGAGCCTTTGATGGATTGGAAACGATCATCAAGCGTCGAGTCGGAGAAAAAACCATTGGATTCCAATCGGACCTGGAAAAGAGGGTGGAAGAGAATCAGCACCTGTTACCATTGGTCCAACCGGAGGATTTACTGAAATATGGATTAATTCCGGAGCTGATTGGAAGACTTCCTTCCATCGTGACCTTGGAAGAGTTGTCAAAGGATGCTTTGATTCAGATTATTACAGAACCGAAAAATGCACTGGTAAAACAATACAAAAAACTTTTTGAAATGGATCACGTAGAATTTGAAATCGATCCGGAGGCTCTTTCGGTGATTGCCGATAAGGCCATTGAGAAAAAAACCGGTGCCAGAGGTCTTCGAAGCATTATGGAAAAAACCATGCGGGATATTATGTTTGATATTCCTTCCAGAGGAGATGTGGCAAAGTGTATTATCACCAAAGCCACCATAGAACGAGAAGAAGCTCCGGTGATTGTCTTGTCGGAAGATGGCACAAAACCGGCCAAGGCGAAAGAACCGAAAACCAAGAAGAAGAAAGAAACGGCATCATAGAAGGAGGCTTTTACGATGAGTGAAAAAGATAAAAAGGATATAAAAAAAGAGAAAGAAGTGGAAAAGCAAAAGCCCTTGGTGGATCAAGTGGGTGATTCCGGCGAAGAGTTGGAAGAAGGTGGTAGCAATGTGGCTACCTTGCCTATGATTCCTTTGAGAGGTTTGACCATATTCCCCAATATGGTGCTTCATTTTGACATTGGGCGGGAAAAATCCATCAATGCCTTGGAAAAGGCAATGATTTTAAACAAACACATTTTTTTGGTGACCCAAAAAGATGAGAACACGGATTTGCCCACGCCGGAAGACTTTTACCACGTGGGGACTGTGGCGAAAATCAAGCAAATGCTAAAGTTGCCTGGGGATAATATTCGAGTTTTGGTGGAGGGATTATATCGAGGTGAAATCCGGGATGTTCTTTTTGAAGTCCCCTATTTTCGGTGTGCGGTAAATACCTTGCCGGATTTGGATGATGAGGATGATGCCAGGACAGAAGCTTTGAGACGGCTTGCGGTGAACTCCTTTGACGATTATCTGGCATTGAAGCCAAACGGTCAGAGGGATTTGCTTCCGGTAATCATGAGTATTAAAGAGCCAGGGAGAGCGGCGGACATGATGGCCTCTCATTTGGATATTAAAATCGAGGACAAGCAATTGGTGCTAGAAGCTTTTGATGTGGCCAAACGATTGGAACTCATTCACCAATTTCTGTCTCGGGAAATTGAGATTCTTAACATTGAACAGGATTTGAATTCCAAAGTAAAATCCCAGATTGACAAGAATCAAAAGGAATATTATTTAAGAGAGCAAATGCGTGCCATCCAAGATGAACTGGGCATGGATGAAGATGTTGAGAGCGAAATGGACGACTGGTTTCAGCAGCTGAAAAAACTGAAACTTTCCAAGAAGACCCATGAAAAAGTGGAAAAGGAAATCAAACGATTTGGAAAGATGATGCCCTCTTCCGCGGAAGCTTCCGTTAGCCGGACCTATATTGAGACCATTTTGGCATTGCCCTGGAACAAGGCATCCAAAAGCAAACTGGATCTTATAAAAGCCGAGGAGATATTGAATAATGACCACTATGGTTTGGAAAAAGTAAAAGAGAGAGTACTGGAGTACTTGGCCGTGATTCAGCTGTCCAAAGGACTGAAGGGGCCTATCCTTTGCTTAGTAGGCCCTCCCGGAGTGGGTAAAACCTCGGTGGCTCGCTCTGTGGCTAGAGCCATTAACCGGGAATTCGTTCGAATGTCTTTGGGGGGTGTTCGGGATGAGGCAGAAATCAGAGGTCATCGTAGAACCTATATCGGCGCCATTCCTGGCAGAGTGATTTCCAGCATTAAGGATGCAGGAACCAACAATCCGGTATTCCTCTTTGATGAAGTAGATAAAATCGGAATGGATTTTAGGGGAGACCCTGCGTCTGCATTATTGGAAGTTCTGGATCCGGAACAAAACAAGGAGTTTACGGATCACTATTTGGAGGTTCCATTTGACTTGTCAAAGGTGATGTTTATCACCACTGCAAATACCACGGACACCATTCCCAGGCCTCTATTGGACCGTATGGAAGTGTTGGAAGTGCCGGGCTATACGGAAGAAGAAAAGGTGAAGATTGCCCAAAAATATTTAATTCCGAAAAAAGTCAAAGAGCACGGCTTAAAGGAAGAGGAGTTCTGCCTTTCGGAACAGGCAGTTCGGGACTTGATTAACTACTACACCCGAGAATCCGGTGTCCGAAATCTGGAACGGGAAATCGCCAACCTTTGTCGTAAGATTACCCGTAAAATTGTTACAGAAGGGGCGGCCTGCTATGACATTACTCCGGATAAATTAGAAGCTTACTTAGGAAAAAGAAAGTATCGATATGACATTATTCAAGGAGAAGAAGAGGTAGGCGTGGTCACCGGGTTGGCATGGACTATCGTAGGAGGAGACACTCTTTTTATCGAAACCTCTGCCGTACCAGGAACCGGTAAATTGGAATTGACGGGACAGATGGGGGATGTCATGCAGGAGTCTGCAAAAGCGGGAATCAGTTATATCCGCAACCGTGCCCATGAGATGGGAATTCCGGAAGATTTCCATAAAACATTGGACCTGCATATTCATATTCCGGAAGGGGCAGTGCCTAAGGATGGGCCCAGTGCCGGTGTTACCATGTGTACGGCCATGATCTCTACATTAACCGGCGGCGCGGTGAAAAAAGATGTGGCCATGACGGGTGAAATCACACTGAGAGGAAAAGTGCTTCCTGTGGGAGGTATTCGAGAAAAAGTGTTGGCCGCACATCGAGCAGGAATCAAGAAGGTTCTTCTTCCTCGAGAAAACGAGAAGGATTTAGAGGATATTCCGGAAGTGGTTCGCAAAGAAATGGCATTTGTGTTGATTGAAACAGTGGATGAGGCATTAGAGCATGCCATGGTGAAGAGACCCAAACCAAAGAAAACCTCAAAGACGGCTCAGCCTAAAGCAGTGGGAAAGAAAAAAATGTCATGATTATCAAAAACGCAGAATTGGTGGCGGTGGCAGTGAAGCCGGAGCAGTATCCCCCGGATGACCGGGTGGAGATTGCCTTTGCAGGGCGCTCAAATGTAGGAAAGTCATCGCTACTGAACCTGATGACAGGAAGAAAGAGCCTGGCTCGAGTATCCGGGACCCCGGGAAAAACTCGAACCATAAACTTTTATGAGGTCAATGGCGAATTTCGCATCGTTGATCTTCCCGGTTATGGGTATGCAAAGGTGTCCAAGCAAGTGACAGCAGGCTGGGGGGAAATGGTAGAAAAATATCTGGAGCACAGAGATTATCTACGCAAGGTGGTCCAACTGGTGGACATACGACATCTTCCCACCAACCAAGACATTCAGATGTATGAATATCTTCGGCACTATGGACTGGATGGTTTGGTGGTTGCCACCAAGGCGGATAAAGTGTCGCGGAATGAAATGGCAAAACAACTAGCCCAGATTCGCAAGACGTTGAATCTATCCAAGGAAGACAAGGTAATACCGGTGTCTGCACTAAAAAGAACCGGCGTGGATGAATTGATGGAGGAATTGGATGCAATATATCAGCTTTAGGGTCATCATGAAAAGATTGATTGCCGTCAAGGCCATGATGAAAGACCCCAATGTAAAGAGACGAAAAAAGCTGTTGGTAATCCTGGGAATATTTTACGTATTTATGCCATTTGATTTAATTCCAACGGTGATTTTTCCTATTGGTTTTTTGGATGACATGATTTTGTGGCTGTGGATTCTCTATCATTTGAGAGAAACGCTGGACACCTATTGGTTGGGGGAGAAAACAGTGGACCTGTCAAAGGAGTATCGAGGCAAGACCATAATAGATGATGCAGATTTTGAAGTAAAAGAAGAGTATTCCGAGACCAAGGAAAAGGAGTGACGGATGGACAACCAATATCAAGTGGGGACTACGTTAATTACCCAAGAACAAATCCAGAGGAGAGCAGAGGAAATCGGGAAACAGATTTCGGATGATTTCAGAGGGGAAGAAGTTCTTTTTGTGGGAATTTTGAAAGGTGCCGTTCTCTGGCTTTCCGATGTGATAAAGAATGTAACCATCGATACGAAGATAGATTTTATGGCGGTTTCCAGTTATGGAGCGGAGACGAAGACCAGTGGAGTGGTTCGGATCATTAAGGATTTAGACACCAGTATCGAGGGGAAAAATGTAATTATCGTGGAGGATATTGTAGATTCCGGGATTACTTTGAACTATTTGAAGGGATATTTGTTGGGAAGAAATCCCAAGGCTCTAAAAATTTGCACTCTACTGGATAAACCGGCGGGTCGCAGAGCAGAGATTCATGTGGATTATATCGGATTTGAGGTGGAAGATATCTTTATCATTGGATATGGATTGGATTATGATCAAAAATATCGGAATCTTCCCTACATCAGTCATTTAAAGTAATTATTTATTATATAAAGGAGAAATGAAGATGGGTTATCAAGTAAAAATTGGGCTTTCCAACAAGCATGTGCACCTTTGCCAAAAGGATATCGATGTTCTTTTTGGATGCACCCATGACCTTTGTCCCACCAAACCCTTGGTACAACCGGGGCAGTATGCGGCAGAAGAAAAGGTAGATGTGGTTGGCCCCAAGGGCACCCTGAAAGGTGTACGTGTTTTAGGACCTGCCAGACCGGAGACTCAGGTTGAACTGGCCATGACGGATGCCCGTATCATTGGCATCAAGGCACCTGTGAAGGAATCCGGAAAGTTGGAGGGGACTCCAGGATGCACATTAGTAGGGCCTTGTGGCTCCGTGGAAATTGACCACGGTGTCATAGTAGCTTTGCGCCATGTGCACCTATCTCCCGCGGAAGCCGTAGACGCTGGCGTAAAAGACAAGGACTGGGTTAGCATCCGGGTGGAAGGTGAACGGGGTATTACATTCCACAACGTACTGGTTCGATCCGGTGAAGGACACCAGTGCGAATTCCATTTGGACACAGACGAAGGGAATGCAGCTGGACTGGGCCCGGACGGCATAGGGGAGATTGTCACGGCATAAGATGATAGTTTCTCATTAGAATCAAAGACTAGATGAGGAAGCACCGGCATTTCTTTACGAAGAGGCCGGTTTTCCTTGTTCATACTATTCATCAACTCAATGGGAAGAAGGGAGAAGGAGTATGATTGAAACAGGATTCCAACACTATTTCGATCACACGTTGTTGAAGCCAGAGGCAAAGGAAGAAGACATTATTAGACTATGCCAAGAGGCTGGACAATATGAGTTCTATTCCGTATGTGTCAACTCTCGATTTGTACCCTTGGCGGTTTCTTTGCTAGCGGGCACACCTGTCAAGGTGGCTTGTGTCGTTGGGTTTCCCTTGGGGGCCATGTCAACCCAAGCCAAGGCATATGAGACGGACTGGGCTTGTTCCCATGGCGCCTCGGAAATTGATATGGTTTTGCCCATCGGGCCCTTGTTGGATGGCAAGACGGAAGAGGTGGAGCAGGACATTCTGGTGGTTTGCCAGTTTGCCCATGAGCAAGATGCTCTGGTAAAAGTCATCCTGGAAATTGACTTGCTGACAGAGAAGGAAATCGTGTTGGCATGTCAGCTAGCGAAAAAGGCCGGAGCGGATTATGTAAAAACTTCTACGGGGTTTTCAAAGGGAGGCGCTACCGTGGAAGCGGTATCTCTTATGAGAAAAACGGTAGGACCGGACATGGGTGTGAAAGCCTCCGGTGGAATCCGAGATTTGAGCACAGCTAAAAAAATGATAGAAGCGGGAGCCAGTCGGTTGGGTGCCTCGGCTTCCGTTGCTATTATGGAAGAATTTCTATCAAAGGGAGAGAAGTAATGCTTTTTGAACCCAATCCCATTGCCTTTACACTGTTAGGACTGGAAATAAGATGGTACGGGATTTTGATTGCATTGGGAATGATTCTGGGGGGTCTGGTGATGTACCGGAGGGGCCCCCGATACGGTCTGGACTCGGAACGTCTGCTGGATATTCTGATTCTTGGCATACCAGTGGGCATTCTCGGTGCAAGACTTTATTATGTTATTTTTAATTGGTCCTGGTACATTAATTCCGAGGGAACCATAGATTGGCTTAAGATTATTAATATACGAACGGGAGGTTTGGCCATCCATGGGGGCTTGATACTTGCCTTTCTTGCTGTGGTCATTTTATGCCGAAAATACCATTACCATCCAGCGGATGTATTGGATGCTGCGGTGCCGGGCATTGCTTTAGCCCAGTCCATTGGCCGGTGGGGCAATTTCTTTAATTCTGAGGCCCATGGTGGACCCACGGATTTGCCCTGGGGCATTCCTGTGGAGGGACAAATGGTTCATCCTACATTTTTGTATGAGTCCATATGGTGTTTTTTGCTTTTTGCATTGTTAATCTACGTGGGGAATCGACGAAAATTCACGGGACAAATCCTCTTGTTGTACAGTGGGTTGTATAGTATCGAGAGATTTTTTGTAGAAGGGCTTCGAACCGATAGTCTGATGTTGGGATCCTTCCGGCAAGCCCAGCTGCTAAGCGGGACGGTAATTATACTGTCAATCATTTTCTATGGGATACTATACCTTAAATGGAAGAAGAAGGATGTAGAGAAGGAGATAGGGGAATGAAACTGGGCATCGTAGGGTTACCCAATGTGGGGAAGAGCACATTATTCAATGCCATTACCAAGGCGGGAGCGGAAGCCGCAAACTATCCCTTCTGTACCATAGAACCCAATGTGGGAGTGGTTACGGTACCAGATCGCCGGATAGATATTTTGCATGAGATGTATCATTCCAAGAAAACCGTATATACCACCATCGAGTTTACGGATATTGCAGGTTTGGTGAAAGGTGCTTCCAAGGGAGAGGGCCTCGGAAATAAGTTCCTGGGGCATATACGGGAAGTGGCTGCCATTGTTCATGTGGTACGATGTTTCCAGGATGACAATGTGATTCATGTTTCCGGGAAAACGGACCCTTTAGAGGACATCGAAACCATTCATTTGGAGTTGATTTTCTCCGATATGGAGCTGTTGGAACGGCGAATCCAAAAGATGGAAAAAAACCTAAAAAGCGATCGTTCTTTGGCAACGGAATTAGAGTTGATGAAAAAAGTGTTTTCTATGTTGGAAAATGGAACATCCCCCAGAACTTTATATCCGCAATGTTCCAAGGAAGAAGAAGAGTGGATTCGTTCCTGGGATCTACTGTCTTCAAAGCCAGTTATCTATGCCGCCAATGTTTCTGAGAAGGAACTGACAGAAAACGATAACCCACACGTGGCAGCAGTCCAAGCATGGGCTCAAAACGAAGGGTCGGAGGTTGTGGTGATATGCGCGAAGGTGGAGGCAGAGTTGGCAGAGTTGGATCCGGAGGAAAAAGAGCTGTTTCTACAGGAATTGGGAATCAAAGAGTCGGGATTAGATCAACTCATCAAAGCCAGCTATTCCTTGTTGGATTTAATTTCTTTTCTTACGGCAGGAGAGCCGGAGGTTCGGGCATGGACCATTAAACGAGGAACCAAAGCCCCCCAAGCCGCCGGGAAAATTCATACGGATTTTGAAAAAGGGTTTATTCGAGCAGAAACCATTTCCTTTGACAATTTGATGGATTCCGGGGGGAACCTGGTACATGCCAAAGAGAAAGGGCTGGTTCGTTCAGAAGGAAAAGAGTATGTGGTGAAGGACGGAGATATTATCCATTTCTTGTTTAATGTGTAAGAAAGAAATGTAGTTGTCTGTACCATGTACCATGATGATATTAGGGACAAGAAAAAGGAGGGGCTATTATGGCCTCTCCTTTTTGGAATCAAAAGTAGAAAACAGCTTATTGCTATGGAATACTGCAAAAGGTCGATTCATGCGTGGATGGCCTATATGAACAGGTTCACATTGGATTCTTCTGCTTCACCCAGATAGGTGGCTACGCCGCCTAATTCTACTCCGTCAATCAACTCCTCCGGGGTAATTCCCATGATGTCCATGGACATGGTACAGGCCATGATATGAACCCCATTTGCCATGGCTTGTTGCATGAGCTCTTCCAGTGATTGTACGTTCTTATCCTTCATTACCATCTTCATCATCTTCGTACCCATACCACCCATGTTCATATTGGATAAGGAAAGCTTGGAGGCACCTCTGGGCATCATGGTACCAAACATTTTATCCATCAAGGGTTTTTTGATGGAGTTTTTCTCCGGTTTTCTTAGTGCATTCAACCCCCAAAATGTAAAGAACATGGTTACCTTACGTCCCATGGCCGCAGCGCCGTTGGCGATAATAAAGGAGGCCAACACCTTATCCAAATCTCCGCTGAAAACGATGATGGTCTTGTTTTCTGAGGAAGTAGCTGGAATAATATTTTGGTTTGTTTGCACGGCAGGGATGGACTCTGTTGCCAAGCCCTTTTGAATATATACAATGTTCATTTTATCCTTACGCTCTGATCGAAGGAATGTATTCCCCGTTCTTCGACACCAACTTTCCACATCCCGTGGAAACCCCATATCCGTTGCGGATACTTGTAAGATCTGGCCATCCTCAAGACTCTTCAACGATTCATTAACCTTCATTATGGGTCCCGGACATTGCAGTCCGGCACAGTTTAAAATCATCATTTCACTTTCCTCTCTCGGCAAAACAGATGGTATTTGGTTTGGCATAGTAGACTTGAGACTGGGACTCCACTCACGATAATGGAGTGTTTTGTACAAAGAACATCCTCCCGCTAAGGTAGACACCTTTTGGAAACCGTTTCCTTTCAGGATTCTTGCTGCGTTGTAGGAGCGGACACCAATGGCACAGTACACCACGACTGGTTTATGGGAATCCAGCTCCTGGAATCTGCTTCGTAATTGTCCCAAAGGGATATGAATGGAGTTGGGGATGGCATATACCAATCTCTCTTCCGATTCACTGATATCTAAAAGTGTGAAATCCTCTTTTGCCTCTATCATGCGGTCCAATTCCTGGCAATCCACAAACTCAACCAGGCCTTCCAATATATTTTCGGCAACAAATCCTAGCATATTCACCGGGTCCTTCGCGGAACCAAAGGGAGGAGCATATGCCAGTTCCAATTCTTTCAAATCGTAGACGGTGGCGGAAAGACGCATAGCAGAAGCTAACACATCGATACGCTTGTCAATTCCATCCTGCCCTACTGCTTGTGCTCCTAATATTTTCCCGGTGTCATCAAAGATTATTTTAAGATTCAATGGTGTTGCCCCTGGATAATAGCCAGCATGGGACTTTTGGTTGATGAGGGCGGTAAAGTAATCCTTTCCCTTTTCTTGCCCTAGGCTTTTCAGTTGTTTTTCGTTCATGCCTACTGTGGCGGCGGTCAGGTCAAATACTTTCGCGATGGCAGTGCCTTGGGTGCCTCTATATTCTTCGGATTTCCCCAAGATGTTATTGGCGCATATTCGCGCCTGTTTGTTTGCGGGCCCAGCCAGAGGAACCATACATGGAGTTTTCATAATATGATTTTCCACTTGAATCACATCCCCTACTGCATAGATGTTGGGATCACTGGTTCGAAGGGTGGGATCCACTACGATGCCACCTCTTTCATTCAAAGCCAGGCCGGACTCTTTGGCAAGTTGACTATTGGGTTTCACCCCTATGGAAAGAATCACCATATCCGTATCGATGGTCTTCCCACTGTTGAGAGTGATGGTGGTCATGGAACCCTTCGAATCAAATCTCGACACACCATCTCCTAAATGGAGTTTTACTCCGTTCATATCCATATTCTCATGAAGAATCTCTGCCATTTCAAAATCCAAGGGAGCCATGACTTGGTTCATCATTTCAACCAACTCTACTTCTAATCCTGCCTCATGGAGATTCTCTGCCATTTCAACCCCGATGAAACCACCTCCGATGACAGCGGCCTTTTTCGGTTGGTGCTGGCGGATGTGGGCTTTGATGGTGTCGGTATCGGGAATGGTCCATAGTGTATAAATGTTGGGACCATCAATACCGGGAATGGGTGGTTTTAAGGGAGAAGATCCTGTTGCAATCACCAGAATATCGTAGTCAACAGAGATAATATTTCCGGAGGGCAATTGTCGCACCGATAGACGTTTTTCTTCCCGATGGATAGCGGTAACCTCATGGAGAACCTTTACATCTACGTTATAGCGAGCTTTCATCCGTTCCGGAGTCTGTAGCAGTAGTTCTTCCCGTTCTTTGATTACATCTCCTACATGATAGGGCAGCCCGCAATTCGCATAGGAAATATACTCTCCTCGCTCCAGAACAAGAATTTCCAGTTCCTCGTCCAGTCTTCGCAGTCGGGTAGCAGTGGTAGCACCGCCGGCCACACCCCCAATAATTACAACTTTTTTCTTCATTTCTTTTACCTCACCTTAGATTGTTATATTTTACACATACTACCACATTATGAAGGAAAGTGCAGGATTTCTCTGTGACTTTATCACCACCCATGGCTAGCATAAGCTATCACGAAAAAATCCCCCTTACGCTTGGCTACGGTAAGGGGGAAATTCATTATCATTTTCGCCAAAGTTTTTACGGAAGATATTGTTGTAGTACCAATTCCACATAGTCGTGCATTACGTAGAAGTAGAATAGTTGATAGTCTTTATAGTCAGAGCCCGGATTGTTATTTCGATCTTCCTCCAATGCAGCCATAAAATCCGCGGCGGTCAGATGGAACTCTGCCGATGAAGAATCTCCTCTTGGGAAAAACACAGCTCTGGAAGATTTGGAGAGTACCAACTGGTATTCTTTGTTTTGGTCTGCGATATAGAATCCGTTGGGTTGGCTGTTGTCAACCACAAATTCTTTTCCCGTCACCTCCAAAGTGAAGGTGCCGTTCCCGTTGTCTTTGACAGTGTCAATGGTACCAAAAATCTTCGTGGCTCCGTCTCTGGTGATTTGATCCGCAAACTCCGTGGTCAAATAGTCCACTGTAATTTCCGGTTCCACATAAGTGTTACCGTATCGATCGGATTTACATCCCGCCATGGGCAGTATGATAAGTCCAATCATGAAAATCAGCAAGGTGGTTTGTAGGAGTTTCTTTTTCATTAAATACCTCCTGGAGCAAGCTTATCGTCTACTTTAACCCATGTGCTTCTGAAAATTCAATGCACGAGTACATTATAGCACGGTTCACCATATTGTGTTATATCGCAGAGAATTGTAATAAAAGCTTCATATTTTTGTTTTTGAAAAATAATTGCGGTTTCTTCTATTTCTCACAGATAGACGGCTGAACAAGGAAAAAGGTTCCCACAAATAGGGGGTTTTGGGACAAGATGTAGGAATTCAACTGTTCCCCAGACACTAGATATGGTGAAAATTGTCTGAAAATTCCAGCCCGGGGGAAGAAAAATCAAAAATTAGGAGAGAAAATGCCAAGAAATGGAGTAAAATAGTTGAAGAGTGGAGCGAAATGGAGTAAAGTGGTAGTAACTAAAATCCCTTAGTATGGAGAGGTATCCCTATGTTGATGGGCAAGTATCAAAACTCAATGGACGACAAGTCTCGAATGATTATCCCGGCCAAGTTTCGAGATGTTTTAGGGTACAAATGCGTATTGACCCGGGGAATTGATCGTTGTCTATACATTTATCCCATGAGTGAATGGGAACAGCTGATGGAAAAGCTGTCCGCTTTGCCCATGAGTGACCCGGATGCCAGGGCATTTGTCAGGCACTTTTATGCCAATGCAGTAGATACGGATATCGACCGGCAAGGGCGATTAACCATATCCCAGGATTTAAGAGAGTGGGCGGGGATGACTAAGGAGCTAGTTACCATTGGTTTGTTGAATAGAATTGAAATTTGGAGCAAGGATTGTTGGGAGGATGCCGCCAACCAAACGGAGCTTGAACACAGCGACTTTGCGAAGAAGATGATTGAATATGGAATTTAAACATCGGCCGGTAATGTACCAGGAAGCATTACGTGCATTAATGATTCGGCCCAACGGGATTTATGTGGACGGTACCATGGGAGGCGCCGGCCATGGAGAAGGTATCTGCCAAGGCTTGGGTAGTCAGGGATGGTATATCGGAATCGACAGAGATCAGGCGGCGATTCACGCCGGTACCCAACGACTCCAATCTTATCCCTGCAAGAAATCTTTTGTACAGGCGAATTATCATGAGCTTCCCCAGGTCTTGGATCAACTGGGTGTGGATGATATCCAGGGGGGGCTATTGGATTTGGGTGTATCTTCCTTTCAGCTGGATAATCCACATCGAGGGTTTTCCTACATGCAAGATGCCCCATTGGATATGAGAATGGATGAACGAGATGTTCACACCGCTTATGCCGTTGTCAATGAATATAGCGAAAAGGAACTAAGCCGCATTTTAAAAGAATATGGAGAAGAGAGATGGGCTTCCCGCATCGCTAATTTTATTATACGCGAGAGGAAAAAAGCGCCGATTTCCACCACTTTTCAACTAGTAGAGGTAATCAAGCAGGCCATTCCTGCTGGAGCGCGGAGAGAAGGGCCTCATCCTGCCAAAAGGAGTTTCCAGGCCATTCGCATAGAAGTGAACCAGGAACTGGCCCTTTTGGAAGGTGCTTTAGAAAATTTTCTGGATCGTTTGTCTCCAGGAGGGAGAATGGCAGTCATTACATTTCATTCCTTAGAAGACCGGATTGTGAAGGAAACCTTTCATCGAAGGATGAATCCCTGCACCTGCCCCAAGGAATTCCCCATATGTACTTGTGGCAAGGTGGCAGATATTAAGAAAATCACTGGGAAACCGGTGACTCCCGGCGATGAGGAGCTGGAAGAGAATCCTCGTTCGCGGAGTGCAAAACTGAGAGTTGTTGAGAAAACAGGAGAGCAGACATGATTGCAGCAGAACAGTGGTATGAATATCAACAGCAATATCGAAAATTCAGTTTTGATATGAAGCCAAGGGAATCCCCTTGTCAAAAAGAGCAGCGAAAATCCAGAACCAGCCCCAAGGATCGTTTCTTGTTGATGGTTCTCACTGTGTTGGTGGGCTTGGTTTGTATCGGAATGATTATCTCCTCGGCTTATGCTGCCAGTATTAAGTATGATATCAACACCCTTATCAAAGAGAACAATACGATACAAGGGGAAATCGAAAACCTGGATGTGAAGATTAAAAGTGCGGTTAATATTGGTAACATCGAAGCTCGGGCAATCCAGGAGCTAGGTATGGTCTATCCGGAGGTGACACAGTTTCGATATCTGGCAATGGAACCAGAAGAAATACCCAACTTAGCATCCCTAATCAAAGAGCAAGCATATCACTAGGAAAAGATAAAATTACATAGAATGAAAGAACCAGACAACTTCATGAATTGAAATGAGAAGAGTCTGGTTCTCTTACTATCATAATGTGAAGACAAGGATCCCGCCATGAAGCAAACCAACAACCGGACAAAAAAAAGATTGCTCGTGGTGTTCCTTCTGTTTTCTCTTTTGATTATTGTACTTGCCTTTTGTGTGGGTTGGGTACAAGTGGTCAAAGGAGAGGAGTATGCGGCAATGGCTGCGGGGCAACAAACGAGAGATGTGCCCATCGCCGCGAAAAGGGGCACCATATATGATCGAGAAGGAGAAGAATTGGCCATATCAGCCAAGGCTTTTTCCGTGTGGGTACGTCCGGAACGAATATGGAGAGGCGAAGATGAAGTGGAACAGGAAATTCAAGCCACTCGAACCCTAGAGCAGCTCAGCCCCCTATTGGGAATTCCGGTGGATGAGTTAAAGACCCTGTCTAAACGAGATTCTGTATTGGTGAGAATTGCCAAGTATCAAACCAAGGAAACCGCAGATGCTATTCAAGAACTATCACTATATGGTGTAGAATTGACAGAGGAAGTGAAAAGATATTATCCCCTGGGGGCTTTTGCGGCGCAAACCTTGGGCAGCGTCACCGATGATAATGTGGGATTGGCGGGAATCGAACTGAGATACGACAGTTTTTTAAGCGGTGTTTCGGGACGATGGATAAAGAGTGCGGATGTAGATGGGAACGGGTTGGCGTATGGTGTGGAAAAATATTTTGGCGCTTCTGACGGGCTGAATATCGTATTAACCATCGATTCCGTAATCCAGCATTATGTGGAAAAGTCCATTCAAGAGGTATTGGAACAAACGGAAGCAGATCGCGTCTGGTGCATGATGATGGATCCGAAAACAGGGGATATATTGGCCATGGCCATGTTACCGGAATTTGACCCAAACAATCCAAGAACTCCATTGGATGAAGAAGAGGCTGCTTATCTGGACGGGTTATCCTCGGAAGAAAAAATGGTTTATTGGAATCAAATGTGGAGAAACTCTTTAATTAGTGACACCTATGAGCCGGGGTCCACATTCAAATTGATTACCACGTCCATTGGACTGGAAGAGCGGGTAACGTCTCTTACTGACACATTCAATTGCACCGGAAGTATACAGGTATATGATACCGTGCTGAGATGCTGGAGGTATTATCAGCCCCACGGACATCAAAATCTAGTGGAAGCCGTGGGAAACTCTTGCAACCCCGTATTGGTACAAATTGCCCAGAGAGTGGGAGAGGAACGGTATTATACATACTTGGATTTATTTGGTTTTTCGGAGAAGACCAATATTGACTTCCCGGGTGAAAGCACCTCGATTCTCCAATCAAGAGACTCGAAAAATCCGGTGGGATTGGCCACTATGGCCTATGGCCAGGGCATCGCCGTTACACCCATTCAAATACTATCATCTGTGTGCGTTTTTGGGAATGAGGGTAAGCTGATGCAGCCTCGTTTGGTAAAGGAATTAACCAATGCCCAAGGAGAAGCCGTGGTTACCATTCAGCCAAAGGTGGTGCGACAAGTAGTTTCCAAACAAACCTCAGAAGAAATGTGTACCATCATGGAATCCGTTGTATCAGAGGGTGGTGGAGGCACAGCCAAGGTGGGCGGTTACCGCGTGGGTGGAAAAACGGGAACGGCACAAAAGGCCAAGGATGGGGGGTATATTGATGAAACCTACTCCTCCTTCATCGGAATGGCACCAATGGACGATCCCCAGGTTGCCATTTTATTGGTAGTGGATAATCCCAAAGGGGTTAAGTATGGTAGTGTAACTGCAGCCCCCGGTGCGCAAAAAATTCTAGCAGATACTTTACGGTATCTTAATGTGGAACCGGAATTTTCTTCGGAGGAGCTGGCAGCATTGAAAAAGGATACCGTCATTGTTCCCTCCTTACAGGGACAAAGCTTGGAAAATGCCATGGGTATTTTGGGTGGACTTGGACTAACCGGCATTCTTTCCCCGGAAGTGGGGTATACCCCTGAGACTATGGTGGGAGACCAATACCCCAAGGCGGGCGAGAGTATAAAAAGAGGCAGTGGTGTATATCTGTATTGGAATTGATGGAAGGAGAATACCCGTTGAAACCACTTTGTTTAAAAGAAATTGAAGAAGCAACCGGAGGGATACTCATCCATGGGGACCCGAAAGCCTGTGTGGACTCTGTAGAAATCGATTCCAGAAGATTGGTACCGGGTAGCCTTTTTGTTGCCATAAAAGGAGAACAGCAGGATGGGCATCAATACGTAAGAGAGGCAGCTGAAAAGGGAAGTGTAGCGGCACTGGTCCAGAACCATTGCCAGGAGTGGCCAATCGAGGGGGCAATCAAAGTAGAGGATACGGTGGAAGCTTTGCAAAGGCTGGCTGTGTATTATCTGAATCAATTTCCCATGAAAAAGGTCGGCATCACGGGAAGCACGGGTAAAACCACCACAAAGGATATGGTAGATGCCGTTTGTGCCACAAAATATAAGACGGCGAAGACACCGGGGAATTTTAACAACCATATTGGCCTTCCATTGACTATTTTAGGGATGAAAGAAGAAACCCAACTAGGGATATTTGAAATGGGGATGGATCATCCGGGGGAAATTGCATTCTTGTCCAAGATGGTAAAACCCGATGTCGGAATCATTACCAATGTGGGATATTCTCATATGGAAAAGTTGGGAAGCCAAGAGAATATTTTGCGGGCAAAGATGGAAATTGTGGAAGGAATGGGCCCGAACGGTGTGTTGATTATCAATGAAGATAGTGACCTGCTGGCAAGGGACAATGCTTCCGGGGATTACCGTCTGGTTACGGTGGGTACCAAGGGGATGAAGGAATATCTCATTCATAATATTTCAGACCATGACGAAGAAGGACTTCGCTTTGATGTGGAAAGAAAGGGAGAAATAGTGGCTGTCCAGCTTCCCGTTCCGGGAAGACACAATGCACTGAATGCTACCTTGGCATTGGCTTGTGGCGTGGAGCTGGGTATCCCCATGGCACAAGGAGCCATGGGACTACGGGGGTTGGAGCTAACAGAAAAAAGACTGAAGCTATCATTTCACAAGGGAATGAAAATCATAGATGATACATACAATGCCAGTCCGGATTCGGTAAGGGGGGCCTTAGATGTGCTGATGTCCCGGAAAGGTCTTCGTAAGATAGCAGTGTTAGGGGACATGTATGAGCTGGGAGAAGATAGCATTCAACATCATTTGGAATTGGGCCGCTATGCCGGGAGTGTCGGGGTAGACATGGTTGTCACTGTAGGGGAATTAGCATATAATATTAATTTAGGAGCCAAAGATTATTTGAAGCCAGAGAACAACCTTCATTTTTCTCGAAAGGAAGAGTTGATATCGCAAACATCCCATCTGTTTTTGCCGGGAGATGTGGTACTTTTAAAAGGTTCTCGAGGAACGAAGATGGAAGAAATCTTACAGCATATGATGAAAGATTAGGTGCATATATGGAAATCCTGCAATTACTATTATTGCTCGCAATGGCCTTCATGATAACTACAGTGTCTACATCCTTGGCCATTCCCATTCTCAAGAGAAAGCATGCCGGACAGAATATTCGAGAAGAGGGCCCACAGTCTCATTTGAAGAAGTCCGGGACTCCCAGCATGGGAGGTATTGCCATTCTCATGGGCATTGCCATTACCGCCATAGCTACCAAACAGTTTGAGTGGGAAGTTTTAATGGTGATGGCCGCATTACTGGCCTTTGGTGCCATTGGGTTTGTAGATGACTACATGAAAATTCAGAAGAAGCATAACCTTGGTCTGAGAGCATGGCAGAAAATCCTAATGCAATTGATGGTTTCCGGAATTCTTGCCGCGGTGATTGCATATGGACCGGGAGGGAACACATTGGTTCGCATTCCCATCTCCGGCCAAGTCATAGACTTTGGAGCTTGGTATATTCCCTTTGGAATATTTGTCCTGTTAGCCATGGTAAATAGTGTGAACCTGACGGATGGGCTAGATGGCCTGGCCACGGGAGTTACTGCCATATCCCTGGTTTTCTTTTCCTTGGCAGGTGTGACCTACCACCATATCACATCGGCGCCTCTTGCCATAACCATGGCAGGTGCTTGTTTGGGGTTCCTGGTGTTTAATCGGCATCCCGCCAAGATTTTCATGGGGGATACCGGGTCCTTGGCACTGGGAGGTGGATTGGCTACCTTGGCTATGGTGATGGATTTGGAATTATTTCTTCCCATAGTGGGATTTGTATATGTAGCGGAAGCCCTGTCAGTTATCATGCAAGTGGTCAGTTACAAAACCACAGGAAAGCGGATTTTTCGAATGGCGCCGTTGCACCACCATTTTGAAATTTCCGGGTTGAAAGAGACTCAGGTTGTGGCATTGTTCTGGTTTGTCACACTGCTGTTTTCAGTGGTTGGGATAGGAGTGCTATAAATGGAAGGACTATTGAAGGGAAAAAGAGTGTTGATGGTTGGCATGGGAAAGTCGGGCATTGCGGCCACCCAGGCTTTACTGAAGTTGGGAGCTCTGGTCACCGTCCAAGACATCAAGAAGAAGGAAGAGGTGGAACCCAATCTCATTCAGTTTTTAGAGGGAGTGGGGGTAAAATGCTATTTCGGAAGGAAGCCAGACCCTGCGGACGTTTACGACATGGTGGTTCTGTCTCCCGGAGTACCACTCTATTTGGATTTTATTGAAGAAGCGAAAAACAAGGGCGCAGAAATTGTGGGGGAATTGGAAATTGCTTTTCGGGTAGGCTCCGGCACTTATGTTGCCATTACAGGGACCAATGGTAAAACCACAACCACCACTTTGGTAGGCGAAATCTTTAAGAGGGCTCACCGAAAAACATATGTGGTGGGAAATATTGGTGTGGCGGTCATTAGCCGGGCATTGATTGCCACCAAGGAGTCTTGGTTGGTTACCGAAGTTTCCAGTTTTCAGTTGGAAACTACCAAAAGTTTTCATCCCTTTGTGTCTGCCATTCTAAACATTACGGAAGACCATATGGATAGACATATTAGCATGGAGAACTACATTTCTGCCAAAGCAGAGATTTTTAAGAACCAAGACGAAAGGGACTATACCATATTAAACTATGATGATATGCATTGCCGTGAGTTGGGACAAAGGGCCGGCTGCAATGTGGTTTATTTTAGCCGCAAGGAAGAACTAACTGTAGGTTGTTATCTCAGAGAAGGTATTATAGTGGTGAAGGCTCCGTCCCAAAAGGAAATCCCCATTCTCCCCGCGTCAGCGCTTCTCATTCCGGGAGACCATAATATTGAAAACGCCCTGGCTGCCACAGCCATAGCATTTTTCTCTGGCATTCATCCTGATGTGATACGAGAAACACTGAAACAATTTGCCGGGGTGGAGCATCGACTGGAGTTTGTAGAAGAGATTGATGGAATTCGTTTTGTGAACGATTCCAAAGGGACCAATCCGGACTCCTCCATTAAGGCAGTGGAGGCCATGCCACCAGGGATTGTGCTTATTGCAGGGGGATACGATAAAGGCGGAGATTTTGAAGGACTGATTGATTCCTTCGCCGGGAAAGTAAAAGGGCTGGTGTTGTTAGGAAAGACGGCGGAAAAAATCAAAGAGACGGCAGAGAACAAGGGATTTCAGAACATAAAAATGGTCAAGGATATGGATGAAGGTGTCCGTATGGCATATGAAATGGCTTCGCGAGGAGACACCGTACTTTTATCTCCCGCT
This sequence comes from uncultured Oscillospiraceae bacterium, assembly GCA_964450985.1. Taxonomy (GTDB): domain Bacteria; phylum Bacillota; class Clostridia; order Peptostreptococcales; family Anaerovoracaceae; genus JAAZGD01. Next base: position 28,357 of record CAYVFH010000004.1, read on the forward strand.
TGTGCCAGTTGGGATATGTACAGCAATTTTGAACAACGAGGAGAACATTTCAAGACACTGGTCCATAAATTGGCAAATTGATAGAAACAAGTCGAGGTAAAAAAATGGGGCCTAAGTCCAAACAAATGAAATCCGGGGATTTTTTAATCGTCATCATTACCATGGCTTTGGTGATTTTCGGAATCATCATGGTGTTCAGTGCCAGCTATTACACGGCTTTGAGTGACTACAATGATCCCTATTTTTTTTTAAAACGAGAAATTGTGTTTGCGGGAATTGGCACATTGCTTATGCTGGCGGTTGCTTCCATTGACTATCATTTTTATCAAAAATTTTCATGGGGCATTATTGTGCTATCCATTATCTTATTAATGATGGTATTCACTCCGCTGGGTGTTACAAGAAACAATGCCACTCGTTGGATTGGTATTGGTGATTTGACGTTGATGCCGGGAGAGATTGCCAAATTGGCAGTCATCGTATTTGTGGCATGGTACCTGAGTAGTGATAGTACAAGATCCCGCTCTTTTAAAACGGGGATTCTTCCTATGGTTGGTCTGGGCGGAGTCTGTTTCGGATTGATTTATTTGCAACCAAACCTATCTACTGCTATCACCATATTCATGATTATAGTTGGGATGTTATTCGTGGCGGGAGCCAAGATATGGCATCTTATCCTGGTGGGCCTTATGGGAATTTCCGCTGCTGCATTCGCAGTTTTTATTGACCCAGACGGCGGATATCGATTGAGTCGTATTACTAGTTTTCTAGATCCTTTCGCAGACCCGTTGGGCAGCGGTTATCAAGTGGTGCAATCTCTGTATGCCCTGGGCTCCGGCGGATTGTTTGGTGTGGGTCTGGGGAAAAGTATCCAGAAGAATCTCTATTTGCCGGAAGCCCATAATGATTTCATTCTATCTATTATCGGAGAAGAGCTGGGCTTTGTGGGGATTCTCGTATTGTTCCTTTGCTATTTGCTGTTGTTATGGAGAGGAATTCACATTGCCATCAATGCAAAGGACATGTATGGAACTTTGATGGCCTCCGGTGTCACGATGATGATGGGAATACAGTTGGTTCTTAATGTGGCCACTGTGACTTCCGTCATGCCGCCTACGGGAATTACTTTGCCCTTCATCAGTTATGGTGGAAATGCCATTTGGATGTTTATGATTGCCATGGGACTCTTGATTAATATATCCAGATATAAACCACCAAAGTTATAGCCAGGAGGATGAAATGAATATTATCATGACTTGTGGAGGGACGGGGGGACATATCTACCCTGCCATTGCCATTGCAGATACTATAAAAAGACATCATCCGGATGCCAACATTGTTTTTCTTGGTACGGGCAGACCTTTAGAACAACGAGCCATTGGAACGGCCGGATATGAAGTATTAACCATTCCAGCCAGTGGGATTCATCGAAGACAGCTTCACAAAAATCTGGGAACAATTCGTCACCTGATTCAGGGGAACCGAATGGCTGGGGATATCATGGAGAAGGTGAGGCCGGTAGCGGTTATCGGAACGGGTGGATATGTTTGTGTGCCCGTCATAATGGCGGCGGGCAGAAAGAAGATACCGGCATATATTCATGAACAAAATGCAGTTCCCGGGCTGGCTAACCGCTGGTTGGAAGGGCGCTGTGAAAAGGTATTTTTGGGATTTCATGAAGCTACGGGTCATCTTCGTCATCCGGAAAAGTGGGTGGTGACGGGAAACCCGGTGAGGCAACTTATGGGGAATATCACCCGGGAAGAGGCTAGAGAACAGTTGGGTATTGGAAATCAGGAGTTTTTCCTGGTGGCCTTTGGCGGAAGCCAGGGTGCAGGAGTACTGAATCAACGGTTGGTAGAGGTCTTACCTCGGTTTCTATCAGAACCGGACAATCGAATATCTTTCATTACAGGTAGCGCTTATTTTTCAAAGGTGGAAAATCAGTTGTCAGATATGGAACTGATAAATCACAAGGGGTTGGATTTGCTGGAATACACAGAGAACATGGCAGTGCTGTTAAGTGCTGCAGATTTGGTGTTGTCCAGAGCCGGTGCCCTTACAGTGGCGGAAGAAATGGCTTGTGGTGTGCCCGCCATTTTAGTTCCTTCCCCCAATGTTACAGGCAATCATCAATATTACAATGGAAAGGCAGTAGCAGATGGAGGAGGCGCAGTTATTCTGGAGGAGAAACACTTGACAGCGGGTAAAATGATGGAAGAGATTCTTGGGCTGAAATCCAATGTAGAAAGAAGAAAGAGCATGGCCACTGCTATGAAAAGTATGGCGCGTCCCCAAGCGGCGGAAGAAGTTTATCATCAACTAATATTAAATGGGGTCTCGTTATGACATATGGGAAGGAAGAGAAAAAAAAGCGACGAAAAAAGAAAAATTACTTGTTGCGGCTCGTTCTGGTGCTTTTTCTCGCAGGAGGTCTCTATGGAGCTTCCCAAACCTCATATTTCAATGTTGCCGATATTCGGGTGGAAGGAAATCAATATTACGAAAAAGACCATGTGGTGGCATTGTCGAAATTGAAAACAGGAACCAACTTGTTCCAATTGGATAAAGAACAGCGAATTGCCGGAATGAAGCAAGACCCATATATTCGTGAGGCGAATATGAAAAGAGAGTTGCCAGACACGGTTATCATCCAGATAGAAGAGAGAACAGAGGATGCCGCTGTGGTTTACGGAGAATCCTATGTCTTGATTAATTTAGATGGCATGGTGTTAAGGCGGGTGGATCAACCACCTCAGGTGCCCTTGCTGGTGGGGATGACATTACTGCAAATACAACCTGGTGCTGAGCTGGAGGTGGAGGAAGTCACGGTATTGAAAAACACCCTCATTATGTTGTCTGCCATGGAAGAAAATGATTTATTTTTTAAAAAAATTGACATATCCAACGTGATTGTAAAAGCATATATTTATGATCGACTCATTTGTGAGGGAAAGCCGGAAAATATTTTAGAAGCCATGGAAAACGGGAATTTGCAGGCGGTATTAGTGGACCTAATATCGGAAGGTATTCAATATGGCACCATCTATTTAGGAGGAGAAGGGTATTGTTCTTTTAGCCCGGTGGTGCAGTAAAGAGAGGGATGGGAGCGAAAAAAGCCCCAGAATCCCGGAGAAATGATATGTATTTTGGGGATGCCTTATGATATAATACAACATATACATATGTAAGGCGATTTAGAGATTCGTAGGAGGGTCTTTTTGATGTTACAGTTTGAGGTGAATGAACAGAACAGCGCAAGACTAATGGTGATCGGAATCGGTGGCGGCGGTTGTAACGCAGTCAATCGAATGATCGAGACGGGAATGAGAGGAGTTCAGTTGGTTGCCGTAAATACGGACCGACAAGCTTTGAACGGATCAAAAGCAGAGGTGAAGATACAGATTGGGGAAAAGCTGACCCGAGGCTTGGGGGCCGGTGCCAATCCGGAAATCGGCCAAAAGGCGGCGGAGGAAAGTATCGAAGACCTGAAGAAAATTATGGAAAACTCCGACATGGTGTTTATTACCGCAGGTATGGGGGGCGGCACCGGAACCGGTGCAGCGCCTATTATTGCCAAAGCTGCCAAGGACATGGGGATTCTCACTGTGGGAGTAGTGACCAAGCCCTTTACTTTTGAAGGAAAGAAAAGGATGGGTCATGCAGAATTAGGAATAAAGTTTTTGAAGAAATATGTGGACTCACTGGTGATTGTACCCAACGATAAGTTGCTGCAAGTTGCAGAAAAGAACACCACCATGTTAGAGGCATTTAATATGGCGGATGACGTATTAAAACAAGGGGTTCGTGGGATCTCCGACATCATTGCAGAGGCTGGAATTATCAACCAGGATTTTGCCGATGTAGATACCGTTATGAGGGACCGAGGAGTGGCGCACATGGGTGTAGGCCATGGCCACGGAGAAGGTCGTGTGGAACAAGCCGTCCGGGAAGCCATTGAAAGCCCCATGTTGGAAACCACCATCACGGGTGCCAAGGCAATTTTACTCAATGTACTGGGTGGGTATGACCTGGGCATGGTAGAGGTGAATGAAATTGCGGATCAGGTGCAGAGAGCTGCAGATGATGATGCCATCGTTATTTTCGGAGCTTCTGTGCGAGAAGAGCTACACGAAGAAATCGTGGTGACGGTCATAGCTACCGGTTTCGACAATCGTCCTTCCGATGCCCTTAACCGATTGATTTCGGAAGAGCAAGAGATGGAGGTCAAAGAAACGGAAGGTGCGCCCAAAATCCCCGGGCAAATCGACAATCCCTACGATACCATGGGATCTCTATCAACGGCAAAAGCCATTTTCGACATCCCGGGTTTTCTCAAAGGAGGAAAAGACGGTCAAGAACGTTAACAGGGGTTCGCATCAACCAGCCGGTGGAAACCGGCTTTTTATCATATTGGGGGAGAAGGGAAAAAAGCACGGTTGAAAAGTATTACATCGAAGGACAACATCATATACAAGGAAACACGGAAGCTTTCTACGAAAAAGGGACGAGACGAAAGCGGCCTTTATTTGATAGAAGGGGAGAACATGATTCAGGAAGCTCTTGAACATGAGATTCCTCTTCGACATATTCTTGTGCGAGATAAGGGTGGAGGAGTACCTCACTTCGTCTTTACCAAGCCCGGTAAGGCGCCGGGCATACCAATATTTTTATTAGACCAAAGGCTGTTTGACCAGCTAGCACAGACAGAAACCAGCCAAGGGGTCCTGGGAGTGGCGGAAAAGCCTATGAATCCAAAAGCTCTCCCGAAAGAAGGAAATATTCTGGTCCTGGATCGATTGCAGGATCCGGGAAATATCGGAACGTTAATACGCACGGCGGAAGCAGCGGGCTATCAGGGTGTGGTTATTCTCAAGGGAACCGTTGATGTTTTTTCTCCAAAGGTGGTACGAGCTACTGCCGGCTCCTTGTTTCGAATTCCTCTTTTTCATTATGCCAGCAAAGAAGAATTAGTGGAGGCATTGAGAAAAACCGGGAAAAGAATTGTCACCACCGATTTGACCGCCAAAACCATGTATTACAAAGAAAGTTTGAAAAAGAACATTGCCCTGGTTATCGGAAATGAGGGAAATGGTGTAGATTCCTATTTCCGGGAACATGGAGATGTTTGTATAAAAATACCAATGAAAGGTAAAGTGGATTCACTCAATGCAGCGGTGGCTGCCAGTATTCTTATGTATGAATCCATGAGGAAATAGAGAATGAAAGAAACGTTACAAAATATCCTTGCAGAAGCCATTGCCCAAATTCAGAAGGCGGATTCCCTGACGCAAATGGAAGAGATTCGTGTGAGAATGTTGGGAAAGAAAAGTCCTTTAACGGAAATCCTGCGGTCTATGGGAAAACTTTCTCATGAAGAGAGAAAGGAATTAGGGCAGGAAGCCAATCGAGTTCGAGAACAAATTGAGTCCGCCTTGGAGCGGAAGTTGGTTGAGGTAAAAGCCAAGGCCCAGGAAGAGAAATTCCGACAGGAAAAAATCGATGTGACTGAGCCAGGGAAAGCCCAAGAGTTGGGTGCCAAGCATTTGATTACCATCACCATTGATGAAATCTCGAGAATTTTCATGTCCATGGGATTCTCTGTGTCGGAAGGGCCAGAGGTTGATACAGTGTTCAATAACTTTGATGCATTGAATGCTCCGAAGAACCATCCCTCCAGAGACCTGACCGATACCTTCTATATTACAGAAAACACATTGCTTCGAACCCAAACCTCGCCGGTACAAGTTCGAACCATACAAAGTCAAAAGCCACCCATCAAGGTGATTTCTCCAGGAAGATGTTTCCGGTGCGATACGCCGGATGCCACCCATTCTCCCATGTTCCACCAGATAGAAGGACTTCTGGTGGATGAAGGAATCTCCATGACGGACCTGAAGGGTTGTTTGGATGTAATGGCGAAGCAGTTATTTGGATCCCAAACCAAAACGAAATTCCGACCTCATTATTTTCCTTTTACCGAACCCTCCGCAGAGATGGATGTGAGCTGCTTCAAATGCAATGGCAAAGGCTGTAGCATGTGTAAGGGCACCGGATGGATTGAGATTCTAGGTTGCGGTATGGTACACCCTCACGTCTTGGAGGTGGGGGGCATTGATACCGAAAGATACACTGGATTTGCTTTTGGAATGGGTGTAGAGAGAATCGCCATTCTTCGGTATGGTGTGGATGATATTCGGCTGTTTTATGAAAATGACTTGCGCTTTATCAATCAATTCAAATAGGAGGATAATCGGATGTTAGTACCCATTTCATGGTTAAAAGAATATACAGATGTGCCCGATTCCATAGATGAATACTGTGAGCGCATGATTATGTCCGGCTCAAATTTAGAAGGTATTCAATATTATGGTCAGGGTATCGAAAATGTAATTGTGGGAAGAATCACTGCCATTGAACCACATCCTGATGCAGACAAACTGGTGATTTGTTCCGTTGATATTGGAGAAAAAGAGAATGTACACATCGTAACGGGGGCTCCCAACGTTTTTGTAGGAGCATGGGTTCCTGTGGCCCCCCACGGAGCACGAATACCTGGTCCTCTTCACGGGCAGCCGAAAAAAGAAGGGGGCGAAGTGATTGAAAGAGGTTCCCTTCGCGGGGTGATGTCTGATGGTATGCTATGCTCTGCGGAAGAATTGGGATTTGAAGATAAGGTGATTCCCATTTCTCATCGAGATGGGATTTGGATTCTAAACGGGACAATAGAAGACCCGAAGCCGGGCTCTGATTTTGTGGAGCTGATGGGACTGATAGACCAAGTAGTAGACTTCGAAATCACGCCCAATCGACCGGATTGTCTTTCCCTGATTGGGATGGGCAGGGAAACCGCGGCCACCTTTCAGTGCCAGCTAAAATACCCCGATGCCCGTCTGGAGGCCACGGAAGGGGATAGTCTGGACTCCATTCAAGTTGAAATTAAGAAACCGGAGCTTTGTGGAAGATATGTGGCACGCGTGGTGAAAGACGTTGAGGTGAAACCTTCTCCTTGGTGGATGCAGAAGAGACTGATGTTGGCAGGAATGAGACCCATTAACAATATTGTGGATATTACCAACTATGTCATGCTGGAATATGGGGAGCCCATTCACGCCTTTGATATTCGTCAGATAGAAGGAAAAAGGATCGTGGTGGACACAGCCGCTCCAGAGGAACGATTCACCACATTGGATGGTACAGAACGAAAAATGCCGGAAGGCACATTGATGATAAAGGACGGAAACCGATCCATTGGTATCGCCGGCATTATGGGAGGCCTGAATTCGGAAATTGTAGAGGACACGAATACTATTGTGATAGAAGCGGCAAATTTCAATGGGGATGTTATTCGTAGCAGTTCGAAAAAGTTGGGCTTGCGAACTGAAGCCAGTGCCCGATTTGAAAAAGGCATTGACCCCAATCTATGTGATGTAGCTGCGGCTCGTGTTGTTCAGCTCATTGAAGAATTAAAAGCCGGGAAACCCATGGCAAAACCGGTGGATGTATATCCCAAACCCATGTTGCCAACACCTTGCTTGGTAAGATTGGAAAGAGTACAGAAAATTATGGGCGTGAATATTTCACGGGAAACCGTAGTGGATGCGTTAGAAAGACTGGAAATGGTGGTGGAACAACGTGAAGAAGGGTTTTTTGTGACTCCGCCTACGGTGAGACAGGATTTGATAAAAGAAATTGACTATGTGGAAGAAGTGGCCCGCATTTATGGGTTTGATCGGTTGCCGGTGACGGTACCCAAAGGCAACTCTGCCGCTTTCAAAACCAGAGAGCGACGGCTTCAAGATTTGGCCAAGGAAACCCTGTGTGCATTGGGAGGCTATGAAGCCCAGACATACAGCTTTGTCAGTCCGAAGACGGCGGATTTTCTGCGAGTTCCCCCCGAAGGGGAAGAGCGGGATTTCGTTGGGCTGATTAACCCGTTGGGGGAAGAGAACTCTGTGATGAGAACCATGCTTCTTCCGAATATCATGGAGGTGTTGGGGAGAAACTATAATCGAAATCGAGAAAGGGCCTTTGTTTTTGAACTGGGGAACATTTTTCGTAACACGGGAGGTACGGAAGATGGTCTTCCTTTAGAGAAGGTTTCTTTAGCCATCGGGATGTATGGGAAAGAGGAAAATTTCTACACCCTGAAGGGGGTTTTATTGCGACTTTTCGAAAAGTTGGGCATAACGGAAACTGATTTTCAAGCCAATGGAGAGTTGCGTCGCTATCATCCCGGCCGTTGTGGAGAAATATTATTAGGGGGTAATAAAATCGGTGCTTTGGGTGAAATTCATCCGGAGGTGACGGCCTCTTATGAAATCGATATGCGTGTTTATGGACTGGAAGTGGATTTTGAGAAAGTGATGGAAGCCGCGGAGACCATGCGGTATTTCTCTCCACTGGCCAAGTATCCCGCGGTGTCCAGAGATATCGCATTGCTAGTGGATGAGGAAGTGACGGTGGGAAGGATGCAGCAAGTTATACAAGAAGCGGGTACGGATTTATTAGAACGGGTGGAGTTGTTTGATGTGTATCGAGGCAATCAAGTAGAAACGGGAAAAAAATCATGCGCCTTTAATTTGGTGTATCGTGGGAAGGATCGAACCTTAAAGGAAGAAGAAGTGAGCTTGGTTCACCATGAGGTCTTGAAAGCATTGCGAGAAAAAACAGGCGCCGTATTGCGGGAAATCTAAGAAAGGAAAAGGATATGGACGGGAATAAGGTCAGTGTAAAAATTTATGGCCAGGACTATGTAGTGGCAGGTGACAAACCGCGAGAGCATATGATGAAAGTGTCAGACTATGTCAACACAAAGATGTATGATATTGCTGCTGTTTCCAAGGGTACGTCCTTATCTGATCTGGGGGTATTGGTGGCAATCAATGTAGCCGATGACTATTTTGATGCTTTGGAGGAAGCCAATCGGTTGAAGGAGCAGAGTGTTCAGTTGGAAAAGGATATGGAACACTATGTCCAGCTTTGGGAAGAAGCCAAGAAAACCATCATCGGATACAAAGAGGATTCGCAAACCATCATTGGGCAAAAAAAAGAATTGCTAAAAACCATCGAAGAGAAGGATGCGGAAATTCGAAAATTGGAGGATGCCAGTTTGGATGTGGAAGCAAAGGCGGCTATGGCATCTCAAAATATCGTCAATGAACTGGAAAACAAATGCAGAGAATTAGAAAACAATTTTTTCGATGTTCAAATGGAAAATATTCAGCTGAAGAGTGAAGTGGAGAGACTGCGAAGGGGCGAATAAAGTATGGATCAAAAGGCCATCACGGTTTTAGAATTTCATAAAATTATACAGAGACTTAGTGAATTGGCCGGATCCCAATTGGCCAGGGAGCAAATCCTAAAGCTGGAACCTATCCATGACTCCTATCTGATCAAAGATCAATTGGCGGAAACCACAGAAGCTCTGTCCGTTATTGTGAAGAAGGGGCCGTTGCCCTTGGGAAACTTCTATCATATTCAACCGTATCTGGAGTTGTCTCGCAAGGGGGGCACGTTAACGATGCGGCAACTCTTGCAGATACTCTATAATGTGAACATAGCGGCCAGAGTTATCTCTTTCATGAAAGGAGAATTGCCGGAGGTTCCCACCATAAGAGGCATGACGGAATTGTTGGAAGCTCCGAAACAGCTAAGAGATGAAATTGACCGATGTATATTAAGTGAGGAAGAGATGGCAGATGATGCGTCCCCCCAGCTAAAAAACCTGAGGCGGAGTATCGAAAGACAAAATGAAGCCGTTCGAAACCGAATCAACCAGATCCTGAACAAATCAGATAATCGAACATACTTGCAGGATGCCATCGTGACCCTGAGGCAGGGGCGATATGTTATTCCCGTAAAGCAAGAGCATCGGGCACGATTCCCGGGGATAGTGCATGACCAATCTTCCAGTGGGGCTACGTTGTTTGTAGAGCCTCAGGTTATCGTGGATCTGAACAATCAACTCCGGGAACTGGAACTTGCGGAGCAAGCTGAAGTACAGCGAATATTGCTAGAGCTTTCCGGCATGGTATCCCAATGGTACCATGCCCTGTCAAATAACCAACAGTTATTGGTTCAATTGGATGTGATTTTTGCCAAAGGCCGACTTTCTTATGAAATGGATGGCACAGAACCGAAAATCATGGAAGGAGAATCTTTGCACCTGATTTCTGCAAGGCATCCTTTGATTGATACCAAGCGGGTGGTGCCAGTGACTATCACATTGGAAGAAGGAACCCATTCCTTAATCATCACAGGACCGAATACCGGCGGAAAAACAGTGACATTGAAGACCACCGGCCTTTTGGTGATGATGGCACAAGCCGGACTTCATGTTCCGGCAAGGGAAGGCACGCAAATCCCTGTTTTTAAAAAAATATATGCGGATATAGGGGATGAGCAGAGTATAGAGCAAAGTTTAAGCACCTTCTCCTCCCATATGAATAATATTGTTCACATCGTCCGAAATTGTGATGAACACACCCTGGTGCTCCTGGATGAACTGGGGGCGGGAACGGATCCCACGGAAGGAGCGGCATTAGCCATCGCCATTCTTAAAAATTTAGGCCAAAAGGGAGCTTCTGTTCTGGCCACCACCCACTATACGGAACTAAAAAAATATGCCCTTTCCACTCCGGGAGTCCAGAATGCATCCATGGAGTTTGATGTAGAGACCTTGAGTCCCACTTATCATATCACAATGGGTATTCCGGGACGATCCAATGCCTTTGAGATTGCGGAAAAATTGGGGCTTCCGGGAGACCTGATTGCAGAGGCACGTAGTCTTCTGGATGAAAATGCCTTGGCTTTTGAAGAGGTTATTACAGAACTCAACCAAGAAAAGAAAGCAATTTCAGAGATAAAGGAAGAAGCTTTACATCTGAACCTCTCCATGAAGAAACAACAACAAGAGTTGGACAGTATGGAAAAGAAACTGATTCAACAAAGAGAAAGAATACTGGAAGAAGCCCGAGCAGAGGCCAAATCCATGGTGGAGGAAACCAGAGAAGAGTTATCCAGAATTTCTCGAGAGGCACAGGCCCAAGTGGAACGGGAAGGGTTGGAGCAGAACACACAGCAATTCCAACCATTGAAGAGTCAATTAAAAACCATGGAAAGCCGATTTCGTGAGAGAAAAAAGAATCCGGAGGTGCCGATTTCAACGGATCCTGCTACTTTACAATTAGGGCAGAGGGTGAGAATTGTCACCTTAGACCAAATTGGCGAGGTGCTTTCTCTACCGGACGACAAAGGGGAATTGATGGTGCAGGTAGGAATACTAAAAGTGACGGTTAAGGCAGAAAATGTGGTTCCCATAACAGAGAATAGAGCGCCCAGAACCAAGACCACTCAGAAGAGCGGAGACACCCGCTTATATAGAGCGAGAAGTTGCCCCATCAGTGTAAATGTGCAGGGTGAAAATTTGGACACAGCGGTTATGGTGGTGGATAAGTATTTAGATGATGCATATATGGCCGGGTTAAAAACGGTGACAGTCATTCACGGCCGGGGAGAAGGGATTCTACGTAAAGGGGTTCATGAAATGCTGCAGCATCACAAGCATGTAACCTCCTTTCAAAAGGGGAGTTATAATGAGGGGGGAGACGGGGTCACCGTCGTCACACTACGAGAAAAATAATTGGGAGGGAAGAGAAGACAATGATGGATTACAAAGAAAAAATAGGGGAATTGCTGGCGTCTTTTATGGAGATATCTCGGCAGGAATTGAGCGGAATGATTGAAGTCCCTGTGGAGGAAAAAATGGGAGACTATGCTTTACCGTGTTTTCGGTTGGCGAAAGCTATGAAAAAAGCCCCGCCCATTATTGCTTCTGAAATGGCAGAGAGATTAAAGGATAATCCCGCTTTTGAAAAGGTAGAAGCGGTGGGTGCTTATTTGAACTTTTTCATGCGAAAAGACTTATACAGCAGAGAAGTCATACAGACAATTTTAGACGAGAAGGAAAATTATGGCAGATCGGTGCAAGGAAAAGGAAAGAAGGTAGTGGTGGAGTTTTCTTCTCCAAATATCGCCAAGCCATTCCACATCGGCCATATCCGCAGCACAGTGATTGGGAACTCTATATATAAAATCTATGACTATTTGGGTTATGAAACCATACGAATTAACCACTTGGGAGATTACGGAACCCAGTTTGGGAAAATGATCGTAGCATATCGGCATTGGGGGAAAAGAGAAGATGTGGTGAAAGCGCCCATTGATACATTGCTGTCCTATTACGTCAAATTTCACCAGGAGGCCGAGAGTCACCCGGAGTTGGAGGAAGAGGCGAGAAAGGCTTTTTTCAACCTTGAAAAAGGGAATCCGGAAGAACAGGAACTATGGCAATGGTTCCGTGATGAAAGTCTCAAAGAGTTTAACCGGGTGTATACCATGTTGGGTATCGAATTCGATTCTTTGGCAGGTGAAAGTTTCTATTCTGACAAAATGGATCGAGTGGTGAAGGAACTGGACGAAAAAGGACTGTTAATTCCCTCGGAAGGGGCAAAGATTGTAGATCTAGAGGAGTATAAGTTACCCCCTGCATTGATCACCAAGAGAGATGGCTCTACCTTATACATAACCCGGGATATTGCCGCCGCCATTTATCGAAAAGAAACCTACGACTTCTATAAAAACCTGTATATCGTGGGGAATCAACAGCTACTTCATTTTCAGCAGTGGATGAAGATTGTGGAGCTAATGGGTTATTCCTGGTCCAATGACTGTGTGCATATTCCTTTTGGGTTGGTAAGTTTGGAGGATGGAGACAATCTATCCACCCGAAAAGGAAAGGTGGTGTTTTTGGAAGACGTTCTGCGGCGGGCAGTTGAAAAAACCAGAGAAATCATTTTGGAAAAGAATGTAAATACTGACAATGTGGAAGAAACCGCCGCTCAAGTTGGAATTGGAGCCATTGTATTCAATGAGTTGTCCAACTCCAGAGGGAAAGACTACGTGTTTTCCTGGGATAAGGTATTGGCTTTTGAAGGAGAAACCGGACCCTATGTTCAATATACACATGCCCGGGCTTGCAGCATTTTGAGAAATGCGGGAGACGAAACGTTGAACCTGGCCAAGTCCAAGGATGGCTTGGAGCCCAGCTACTTAACAGGGGACTGTGGTTATCGGTTAGTGAAGTTACTATACTCCTTCCCGGACCGGGTGGTGGATGCCGGTGCTCGTTATGAGCCCAGTGTGATTGCCAGGTATGTGGTGGATGTGGCCCAGGGCTTTAACCGGTTTTACCATGAGGAGCATATTTTGGTTCCGGACCCTCTGGAAAGGGCCTCCAAAGTGGCCTTGGTGTTAGCGGCCAAGCAAGTTTTGGCAAATGGGCTTAATCTCCTTGGGGTGCATGCTCCGGAAAAAATGTAGGAGGGATTAAATGAGATACGAAGGAAGCATATATCGTCCCCCCAGCGAAGCCTATAGTCTTATTTTGCAGGTTACCATCGGGTGTGCCCATAATAAATGTACCTTTTGCAGTATGTTTAAGGACAAGAGCTTTCGTGTGCGTTCCATGGAAGAAATTGTTGAGGATTTAGAATCTGCCAGGAATTATTACAAGAGAATCGAAAAAATATTTTTAGCAGATGGCGATGCGCTTTGCCTGTCCGTGGAAAAACTCTCTTTTATTTTAGGCAAAATCCGCCAATTGTTTCCGGAGTGTGAAAGAGTCAGTCTATACGGCTCTCCCCAGGATGTGTTGCATAAATCCGAGGAAGAGCTAGCTCAATTACATAAGGAAGGCTTGGACATGGTATATATCGGTGCAGAATCCGGCAGCGATAGAGTATTACAGGATATCGTGAAAGGCGCCACCCGGCAGGAGATTATTTCCGCAGTTCGACGATTAGAAGACAGTGGCATAAAGGCTTCCGTCACTTTTATTTCCGGACTTGCCGGGAAAGAGGGATGGATGGAGCATGGGAAGGAGTCCGGCACGATGATTAGTGAGATGGAACCCTCCTATGTAGGCCTATTAACTCTTATGCTAGAGCCTTCCGCTCCTCTTACCGAAGAAGTACGCTCCGGTAGATTTCAGTTGCTAACTCCGGAAGAGGTGCTGGCAGAAACACTGGTTATGCTGGAGAATATAAATGTACAGAAGAAATGTGTGTTTCGCAGCAATCATGCCAGCAATTACATCTCCCTCAGAGGTGATCTGCCAAGAGACAAGGAACGCATGATGGGAGAACTGAGGAAGGCCATGGAGAACACGGGGATGTTAAAAGATGAAAGGTTTCGGATGCTTTAATGGAGAAAGTACTTTTAACTACGTTAAACTCAAAATTTATCCATTCGTCGCTGGCTTTGCGATGTCTGTATAGTGCTGCCCGGGAGAATGTAGAGAATCCGGAATGGCGTTGTGATATCAAAGAGTTTACCATCAACCAAGATGACGATTATATCCTCTCAGAAATTCTATATGGAGATTATCAAGCGGTTTGCTTTTCTGTAAATATCTGGAATGTAGAAAGGATAAGAGGAATCGTCTCCGTGCTGAAACAGGCAGATCCGGAAATGAGGATTTTGGTGGGAGGTCCGGAAGTTACTAGTGATCCCTTGGATTTTTTGAGAAACAATCCCGGAGTGGATTATGCGTCGGATGGCGAGGGGGAATATATTTTTACCGCACTTTGTGATTTGGGATTTCAAGGAACCGGGTACCATCAAATCCCCGGCCTAATTTATCGGGATCGAAAAGATAAGAAAATTTATGTAAACCAACCGCAGGCACCCATAAAAATAGACTCCTTGCCCTTTCCGTATAAGCATTTACAGCCAGAGACAGAAAAGTTGGTGTATTATGAAAGCAGCCGAGGATGCCCTTACCGATGTTCCTATTGCCTTTCATCCATTGAAAAAGGTGTGCGAAGCCTTCCGGAAGATCGAGTAAAAGAGGAGATGGATTACTTCCTTCGGATGAGAGTTTCGCAAGTTAAATTGGTAGATCGTACCTTCAATTGGGACCGAGAACGGTGCTACCGGCTGATACAACACGTAATCGATAACGACAATCTTATCACAGGATGGCACTTTGAAGTGGCAGGCCATCTCTTGGACTCCGGCTTGTTGGGGCTCCTAAAGAAAGCAAGACCCGGACAAATACAATTTGAAGTAGGGATTCAAAGCACTCATTCAAAGACCTTGGAAGCAGTGGGCCGAAGTGCAGATATTCAAAGTGTATTGGAAAATACGGCACAGTTGATTCAGCTGGGGAATTGCCATGTACACGTGGACTTAATTGCAGGCCTTCCCTATGAGGATTATGATACTTTTCGCACTTCATTTAATGATGTCTATGCATTGAAGGCACACCACTTTCAGCTTGGCTTCCTGAAGCTACTAAAGGGAACGTCACTTCGGAGAGAAGCATCAGATCATGCTATGGTGTATCAGGAGAAAGCACCATATCAGATTATTCGAAATCGCTATTTGTCTGTGAAGGATTTACTGCGATTGAAACAGATAGATCAAGTGTTGAATCTATACTATAATCGAGGAGGATTTTCTCAAACATTGGACTATTTGATTCTACAGGTGGGGAATCCCTTTGATTTTTTCGAAGAATTTGCCCTCTTCTATCATCTGAAAGGATACCAGAGCCAGTCCCATAAGAAAGAAGACCTGTATCGAATTCTCAAGAAATACTCTTTCTGGAAAAACAGAAACTTGCCGGGCACGGAGGAAAGAGCTACTGAACTATTGACCCGGGATATGCAAGATACTCTGAACGAAGATGCAATAAAAAAATTCAATCGAAAAGGATGGAACATCTGATGAGCAACAGCAAGTTTAAGAAACCAAATATAACCGGAGAAAACAGGATTCAAAAAGTGGCAGAAGATCCCCGTAAAAAAGAATTGGCTACCCCGGACCAGATTCGAAAGAACAGCTGGGTGGTGAGAACCGGAGTCAAAAGAAAAGTACTGCGTCCCAAGGAAGAATATGACATTCAATACCGGGAAGACCGAGTGGGGCGATATTTAAAAAAGTATCTAAGCAAGTTTGTTTTTGCGGAGTTTTCCGACGAGTACTTAAAAAAAGGAGACATGCAGGAGCTGATGAAAGGAGTCCCCATTCCCCTCAGGAAGGAGGACTTGTCCGACTTTGCCGGCGGAAGCGGTTTAAAGCCCACACATTTGGCAGAAAACATGGCCTGGATTATGGGGATAGACCCTCATTTCCAGTATACTCCACACTATGTTGAATTTCTAAAAAAGATATTCAATTATAAAATCGGAGAGGGGATGCTGAAGAACGGTAGGGATGCTGCTGAAAAGGGAGAATACGACGAGGCTTGCATTCATTTTCGAGCGGCTCTTTGCATGAACCCCGAGTACCTACACGGCATGTATAGTTATGCTCGCTGTTGTAGAGAAATGTATCTTAACTCCAACAATGAAGAATACATCGGTCGATTCAAGGCAGAGTCTCTGGAATATTTCGAATTGACCACGGAAGCTCATCCTAGGCATGCCCAAAGCTACTACTATCTGGGATATGCCTATTTGAATATTGGCTTGTACACCAAAGCACAGCTGACATGGAAGCAATTTCTCAATTTCACAAGAAACTTTAAGGACCGTCAGGAGATTTCCAAAAGGTTAAAACAATTGGAAGATCCGGTGCGCATTGAACAGGCTATCAATTGGATTAGTACCGGCAGATATGATCAAGGAATTCCTGTGTTGGAGAGCTATCGAAAGAGTGAGTTTGAGAAGTGGTGGCCCCTCCACTATTACTTAGGAGTTGCTTATGCCAGAATCGGGCAAAGGAAGGATGCCATCCCGGCATTCAAGCGGACCCTGGAGAAGAATGGCAGTCACATAGAGAGTATGAGGGAGTTGGCGGAAATATACAAAGAGACCGGAGACAGGGAAGAAGAACAGAAATATCGCAAGAAAATAGCATTAGTGGAAGAAAGTATGGCGGCAAAAGAAGAGTATCTGGAAAAGAAGAGAAATCAACCGGAAACACCCACGGAAAACTACATAAAAACAGCCTCAAAGGAGGCTAAAGACAAGAAAAAACCCGGAATCAAGAGGCTGAAGTAGGTTCTGGGCGAAAAACGAAAATATGCGATTTTTGGTGTTGACATACCCATCGGAGATAAGGTATACTTTTTATTGTCGCTAGAGATAGGGACTGGTATTCCAAGGTAGCTCAATGGTGGAGCACTCGGCTGTTAACCGATAGGCTGTGGGTTCGAGCCCCACCCTTGGAGCCAATTTGCCGGAGTGGCGGAATTGGCAGACGCCCGGGACTTAAAATCCCGTGAGCTTACAAGCTCGTACCGGTTCGACCCCGGTCTCCGGCACCAAGTAATGGTGTTGATCGGGCAAACATAATGACGCGGGGTAGAGCAGTTGGTAGCTCGTCGGGCTCATAACCCGGAGGTCGTTGGTTCAAATCCTTCCCCCGCAACCACGAATGTAAAGGCTCTCAACCAACCATGAGAGCCTTTTATAAAGTCATTTTATACAATATATCGGGGTGTGGCGCAGTTTGGTTAGCGTGCTTGACTGGGGGTCAAGAGGTCGAGAGTTCGAATCTCTCCACTCCGACCAAAAAATACCTTTCATAGCGAAAGGTATTTTTGTTTGTCCTTTAATGGGTGCCTATTACTTTTGTTGGATTTCCTATGACATTTCTCAGGCATCCCATTAAACAATGACAAATCCTAAAATCAAGAATACGATGATGGATGCCACAAAAGGTATGGCTACAAGGGGTGCAGAGGTTTTGAAATAATCCACATTGGTCACTTGCGTGGAAGCGGCAGTTAAAATAACCGTATCACTATAGATACAGATATGACCGCCAAAGCAAACGGCAGATATCAGGGCGCCGGATGCCAGGGCATAGGGTACTCCCAAAGCAGCCGCCAACGGTCCCACTATGGGGAAGGCAATGGCCGCCAACCCCCAGAAGCTTCCGGAGCCAAAGGACAGTAATCCGATGACCACGAAGATCAAAGCGGGCAATAAGGCCGGGTTTAATGCATTGGAAGCATTTTCTGTAATCATGTCAATCAAGCCGAGAGCCGTGTTGGCATCTACAAACATATA
>CAYVFH010000005.1:0-40094 GCA_964450985.1 uncultured Oscillospiraceae bacterium
ATTTTCCCAGATTGGGGGCACAAGTTATGACGGTTACCGGTGTATCTACCGGCCCGGTACTGGGTGCGTTGATGATAGTAGGTATGGCTACTACGGGCATAGTCCTTCACCGAAAAAGACGCAAAAAGGAATATGAAGCATGAATATCATTGCGGTAGTGTTGCTGGTAGTTTGGATATATATGTTGACTCTTTTACAAAGGGCAGGGTTGAAGTACTGGTTGTTCTTAGTAGGAAGTGTAGGGCTCTTTGTTTTCTATGTGATTTTTATCCAACCCTATTTCACACAGCCCTTACAAAGTGCCGTGGCTGCAGGCTCCGGTGTTTTGGGAAATGCCACAGGCCTATATTCTTACGACTTCTTATATGATACCTTGTTTATCCCAACGGATGAGGGCTCATTGTCTCTTTATATTGACTATGAGTGTTCGGGGATTATAGAGATTGGAACTTATTTGGCCATGCTGATTTTCTTCCCGGTTTATAATGGATTTGAAAAGGTGGTGCTTTCCATTTCCGGAGTGCTCATCATATTGGTAACCAATATGGTTCGAATATTTATCATATGTGTGGTGGTACGTACCTTAGGAGGAGATGTATACTTCTATGCGCATACTATTGTAGGACGGCTATTCTTTTATGGCATTACAATACTGGTATATTTCTATGTATTTACTAAAGCCCAGGTTGTACGACAGAAGATAGGAAGGTTCCGATATGGTTTGGCTAACTGAATTGATACGAAACTCCATCATCGTTCTGTTTACTTTTTCCTGGCTCTATGCTCTCATGGGAAGCAGTATTTCCTTTTGGATGGCCTGGTTGATTATTCCATTGATTATGGAAATCATTCCGGCTATGGGGAACTTTCTGATTTTGATTAACCGGAAGAGAAGGCGAAGTCACCAGGAGAAAAAATGGCATTTGGGATATGAGCCGGAAATCAGCTTGATTATCCCGGTATATAACTCGGAGAAAACCCTGTATCGGTGTTTGGAATCCGTATACCGGTCGGATTATCCGGCCAAAAAAATCCACATTATTCTGTCCAATAACGAGAGTACAGACCGTAGCTTTCAAATTTTTACGGAGAGTCAAAGTGCATTCCCGGAAATGGTGATGACCTGGGTGGATGCCAAGCAGGGAAAATCCAAGGCCTTAAATCTGGCTTTGTTCAACAGCAATAGCAAGTACATTATACATATAGACAGTGATGGCATTCTTCATAAAGATGCCTTGCGGAACATGATTATTTTATTTGAAAACGACTTGGAAATAGACTCAGTTACCGGCACCGTTGTGGTAGACCCGGTGGCGATTGAGGCTACAGAAAGATTCGGGAAAAGATTGCTACGCAAACTGGAATTCTTTGAATACTGTCAGGCTTTCCTGGCGGGAAGAAACTTTCAGGCAGAGTTCAATGCGATTTATACCATGTCGGGGGCCTTTTCTGCTTTTCGCAAATCGGCTATCCTGAGAACACAATTGTTTAACACAGACACCGTTTCAGAAGATACCCATTTGACATTCCAATTGCGAGAAACATTGGGATCTAAAATCACCATTTGTAACGAAGCGATTTTCTTCGTGGAGCCCATCGAAGGGGTAAATGAGCTATATGCCCAGCGGCAAAGATGGCAGATGGGCGAAATGGAAGTGATCCACATTTTCATGCGGAATCGCTTGAATGCGGTGCGAGGTCTGCTGGGCAGCTTTATTCTTAGAATATTGATTTATGATCATACCTTTGCCTTCCCCCGCATGATTTGGTATTTTGCTTTGATTTGCCTATTGTTCTTGAACTATCCTTTGAGACTCATAGTGCTGTCATTTGTTTTGATTTTTCTGCTGTATGTTTTTGCCGGTTTCCTGTACTATCTCAACATTTTGATCTTCTTGAAGCCGTTGCCGGAACTGAGGAAATATTATAGTAGCAAATGGTATTTGGTCATTTTATTACCGGCATTTAATTTCATGGTTTTTTGGTTCCGCTTTGCGGGGATTCTGAATTCCATCAACGGACAGAAGGTTTGGAAAACCTTGGACTTAACCGCAGAACGAAAAGCGGCGAAGGCGGTACTTATGAAGGATTTTGCCTGGCTTTTACGATTAAAAAGTAAGGGAGATTCTCTCATTAATCATTAGGGTTAGATGTATACTGTGAATTTATAGGGTGGGAATATATGATAAAGATGTTTCAAAGATTGGGAAACTCAAGATGGCTTACTGTAGTAGCAGTGTTGATACTGTTTCTTTTCGTTAGTATTTTTCTTTTGCTAGTCAATCGAGAGTTAGTTGCGAATCGAGAAGATTACCTGAAGGCCTACGATCAACAGAACCAGTATTATGTTCATGAACTGGCAAAACATCTTTCGCTTCAAGCCGAAAGCGGAATATTGGACCGACAGTTGGTACAGTATCTGGAGAATGGCACTTCTACATCTAATAGCCGATGGTTTTTCCTAACCAAAGGTTCTACTGTTTTGTATGCAAAGAATCAAAGCACAACGGACGGCTTGGGTTCTCTTAAAAACAGTGAAGCTTTCATTCTCAACATGGAGGCGCAGGATGATGTTATGACCTACTATGTTCCATTTGAGCATTCTGGAGCCACCTATACGGTGGGGATTGTGACATCCCGAACCGGGGCTATTAATTTTGCGGCCATACCTCGCCACGAGACCTTTATTCTCCTGGTTAGTCTATCCTTTGCGGCCATTATGTTTGGGATTTCTATGATTACAATATCCACCATAAAAAGAAAAAACAAAAAGATTAAAAATGCGGAAGATACTCTAGTGGAAAGAAACAACCAACTGGCACTTTTACTGAAGGAAGATAAGGAAATTCAAGAATTATTAAATTGCCCCCGGGAAGAAACCAAGTTTTACGATGATGGGGTTTTGGAAACTTTATTATCCAAATCCTCCAATATCAAATTGTTCCCCATATGCCTATTGGGAATTTATGTGGTAATGAAAGACAAGTACTATACGAAGAATCAAATTTTTAGTTATATCGAACCCATTCAACCGCTACTGAAGCCGTACCATGTATTAGGAGAGGTGGCTCGCGGTGAGTTTGTCATTATTCTATATCGTACGCCCATAGAGGAAGCGGAACTTTTGAAACAACAAATCTATCAAATTTGGGAAACCGGCAATGTGGCCCGGGGATTACGAGTGGGTGCCGGTATTATGGAAGTGGATTTAAGGGTGGAAACTGCATTGGAGACCTACGAAAAATTTGTGACCAATATGGATGTGGCCAGCCGTCCGGAGGTATACCAGGAACTACAGGAGGATGAATATGAGATTCCGTCAGTATAAATTTAAGGCATATTTAAATGCCACCCATCATATTACCATTGGTGGGAAACCGGGAGAAAAACATCCCCATACCTGGGAAATCTGCCTAGATGTATTGAAAACCCGGGAGGAATTTGTTCGCTTCAGCGAGTTGGAAGAAATGGTGGAACGATTCATTTCCGTTTATCAAGATAAAGACCTTAACGAAACGCCGCCTTTTCATTTGGTAAACCCTACTTTGGAAAACTGCAGCGATTTTTTCTTCGAAAAGTTTCAACAAATCTTGTCGGCCCATGGGTGGATTGTCCTTATGATGACAGTAAGTGAAACACCCACACGATCCTATGTGATTTCCAATGTTCATGACAGTAACCCGGAAGAAACCACTCGGGCTTTAGATGCCGTAGCGGATGAGGTTCTGGAAAAAATCATGGAGGCAAGGGTGGAATGACTTCTCAAGAGGAACGAGGGATCATTGTGATTCTGCCGGCATACAATGAAGAAGATAATATTCCTACCCTATTAGAGAGATGGCATCAACAAGAGGAACCCCTTCTCAAAAAAGGACTTCGCCTGAAGGTACTTGTGGTTAATGATGGAAGTAGGGACGGGACAAGTTACCTTCTATCGGAGAAAAGTCGAAAATATAGCTTTATGCGATATGTGAACCATGATGAAAATCAAGGCCTGGGCCAGGCCCTGACGACGGGGATACATTATGTTCTGGAAAAAGAAGCTTCCAGTACGTATGTTGTGGTTATGGATTGTGATAATACCCATGATCCCAGCTATGTGATTTCTTTGGTGGATAAGATGGAAGGAGCACTACACATGGATGTGGTAATTGCGTCACGATACCAGGCGGGGTCAAAAACTTCAGGAGCACCACTATACCGATGGGTATTAAGCTATGGTGCACGAGGGATTTATACTCTCTTGTTATCGGTTCCTAAAGTCCGGGACTATACTTGTGGTTATCGGATTTATCGGACTTCTTTGTTAAGAAAAGCGATGCAATATTATGGCGATGTCCTTTTAGAAGAAAAGGGGTTTGGCTGTATGGTGGAGCTTCTGTATAAGATTTATTTGCGTGGCGGAACCTTTGATGAGATCCCATTTCATCTTCGGTACGATGACAAATTGGGCATAAGCAAAATGAAGGTGATGAAAACCACTTTGCAGAGCATCGCCATGGTATTTCGATTGCGGGAAATGAGGAGAGGAATTTCTAACGTATGACCGGTGAGGTGGGCTCCAACAAAACTCCCGCAAAGGTTCCGGGAGGAAAACTTGTAAAAAAAGAACGACTTCCCAGGATTGTTCGTTATTTTTTTATTTCCTGCGGGGCCCTGGTAATCGATACTTCTCTGGTATGGTTACTATATAAGGAAGTGGGATTGAGTATCATACCCTCCAATACCATCGGAGTTGTGGTGGGATTCCTATTTTGCTATTGGATGACCTCCGGAACGGTTTTTCCAGCAGCGCGTGGAACTAGAGGGTTTCTCGTTTTTTTCTATACTTTTTTAGGTGGATTAGCACTAGCCGACCTTTTGATTTATAGCGGGGAAATTCGCTGGTTTGTAGTCTATCCGGAAACAATACGGTTCTTTATGAGTAAAGGACTTTCTATAACGGTACCCTTTTTTGCAATGTACTTTGTCAGAAAGGGTATTTATGGTTACATGAATCGTCAAAAGGAAATAGGATATTCTGCCGGCTCACGTCCGGCAGTAATATTGGGTCTACTCTTGCTAGTAGGCTTATCCATAGGTGTTATATACGCCATGAAGGAGGGGCAGTACTACGGAAGCGGGAACGATATTTGGGGGCATATTTATAAAACTCAAATTTTAGTAGAAGGGATACAAAACGGTAATTATTATCCGTTATACACACCGGATTGGTACAATGGCATTCAGCTGTATAGATATTGGCCGCCATTATCTTACTACATTTTGGGAATTCTCTATTTTTTGACTCAAGGAGATATGGAATTTGCTTACTATTTGTTTTTTGGACTATCAGTATTTTTTAGCGGAATCCCATGGATTATAATAGGGGCAAAAGAGAAACGCACGGCCCTAGGAACCTCCATTGCGTTTTTATGGTTTTTCATGCCAGACAACGTACGTGTCTTTTTAAATGAGGGGAATCTCCCTCGAATGCTGGCGATTGTGCTGGTGCCATATTTGGTATATTTTCTCTGGTCCTATATCCGCCAGGAGAAAAAAAACGCGTTGTTCTGGCTTATTTTAGTGATGGCGGCCATGGTGCTTTCTCATGTAATGATAGCCGCAATTGCTGGGGTAGCTACCTTTGTGTTCCTTGTAATCGATGGTTTTTATAACAAGAACTTCATTCGATCTGTCTGGGCGTTGTTGTCGATGTTATCCGGGATTGCTTTGACCGGAATATGGCTTGCACCATCCTTGTCGGGCGGTCTAGTTAGCATGGATTCATCGGCGGTGGCTTCAGCTATGGAATCATTTTCATTCTCTATATCTCAACAGCTTGATCCAACTATTCGAATTCGTGATTCCGGCCAGTTTTATTTCGGGCTATCGGTGATAATTCTCTCAATTTTTGGGCTTATATTTGCTAGTCGAAAAGCAAAAGCCGGGTATGTTTTTTCAATACTATTATTAGTCTCAATAACGCCATCATTCTTACCCATACTAATTGAAATTCCTATGAGTCAATTGTTTTGGATGTTTCGTTTTGCAACTTTTGCCTATGCTTTTTATTTTTTATCTCTTTTGGAGTGGAAAGAAATTCGCCGGTGGGCGATAATATTAGTAGTGATCGTGTTAGCGATAGATGCGTTCCCTTCGCTTAAATTTGAGAGGTATGCAGTTAACAATTCCAATTCAATTCAACAAGAAATGGATGGTCTGGCGCAGATGACTCGCCAAAGGACGGCTCTGATGGACTTGAGCCTATTGGCATCATATCCATCCTATACACTGACAAAAGGTCAGTACCCCATTATGTACACTTTTGGGTGGGCTTGGCAAGGAGCAGAAACCGCAGATGATTTGGTACTCATTAACACATCGCTGGAAGAAGAGAATTATCTCTATCTTTTCGACCGAGCATTATCATTAGGTAACGATACGGTAGCTATCTCAAAATCACAAATTGGGAAAGCTGGTAAAAATAAGATGGATATGATTTCTAAGGCCTCTTTTTCAGGGTATAGCCTAGTAGAGGAAACGGACAGGTTATACATATTCAAGAAGGAGACCCCAAGTACATTCGGGGTAATCACAGAATACATTGGAATCGGAATTGGAAAATACGCAAATACTATATCCATGTACTTCCCTGGAATTGTCGTGGGCAGTTCCACATATTTAGATGAGTATAAAGTGGAAGATTTGTTACGATATGACACTGTGTTTTTATCTGGATTTTCTTATAGAGACAAGGAGGCTGCAGAGGCTCTGGTACGTGAAGTGGCCGACAGAGGACTAAAGGTGGTGATAGATGTAACTCATGTACCTTATGATACAACCACTCGGAGAATGAACTTTTTAGATGTAAACGTAGCCAATATTTCATTTGCTCAGAGATTCCCGGTGCTACATTATCAAGAGAAATCAGTGCTTCCTTCCGACTTTAAAGAAGAGTATGACCCCTGGCAGACCCAATACATTGTGGAATTAGACCATGTAACCGGCTATAGTGAGTATTCGGATCAGAAGCTGATTTGGGCAGGATACAACGACAACCCAAACATTCAGTTTCTGGGTCTGAATTTGATGTTCCATGCGGTGGATAAAGTGGATGTGGATTTGTTGCATCTGATGAGTGAAATCATGGGTGTAGACTATCGAAAGCTGCCTCAGCGGGAAGCGGTCCCTCTGGATATTGAGTACGGAATAGGAGAAATTATCATACATTCTCCCAAAAATCAAGTAAACACCACGCTGGCATATCAAGATATCTTTCAATCAGATCGGCCTTTGAAACAGGAAGGGAATTTATTGCTGGTGGACAGAGGTGTGACTCGAATTACCTATGGCTATCCTTTGGGAAATCTAGGATGGCGGGTAAGCCTGATTGGACTGTTTATGTGCTTATATGTGTTGATAGGGCATTTCTTTTATCAACGGAAAAGCGAGCGGAAGAAAAATAAGGTGGAAAGGTTGTGAATCCAGACTCGGATGCTATAATTAGGGTGGAATAAGAAACAATAGGGATGGTTAACTTTGCTTTGGAGAGGTGGCAATTATGCTGACAAAATGGGGGAACAACACCAGGGTGATGGTACTCATCTTTCTTTTGTTGTCCGGCGTCTTTTTTGGAGTAATCAACACCTTTTTGTTTTCCAATGTGAAGGGGTTGATTACAGACTTACTGGGACAAAGTGCCATTCAGGTGGCCTCTACTACGGCTAAAATTTTAGAGGAAGATATACAAGCCTATGAAGCATTGGCGGCATCTGCTGTGACAGGAGCAGAATATGATCAAGAGTATTATGAAAGGATGCTGCTAGTATTCCAGGAAATCAAGGCGGATACAGGGTGTACCTATGTGTACACGGAAATAAAACATTCGGAGTCCCAAATCATGTATATACTAGATGGGGAGATACCGGGTTCGGATTTATTTTCTCCCATGGGATCTTTGGATGAGCTGGAGATTCAAGAGAACCAAGCCTATCAGGAAAAAGTGGCAGTGGCCACCAATATAGTGGAATGGGATATGTGGGGGAAATTGGTATCCGGATATGCTCCCATAATCCACCCGGATACAGGAGAACTGGTAGGGTTGGTAGGAGTTGATTTCTCCATAGACCACATCAGAGGATTGCTGCAAAACATCTTGGGGTTGATGATTTTCTTCGGGGTGGCACTTGCCGCACTGTCAACATGGGTGTTCTATAAGCTTTTTAAAGACCGTTTTCACGCATTGAATGTGGACTATTTGACAGGGCTTTATTCTAGATGGTTCTTGGATTATCGCTTGGATAAGCACATAAAAAAGGCGGAGAAAGGGAAGGGTTCTCTGTGTCTAATCATGGTAGATATAGATGACTTTAAACAGATAAATGATAAGTATGGCCATGAAATCGGAGATCAGGTGTTGCAATATACCGCCCATCTGCTAAAGGAAACCATCGGTATGAATGGATATCCTTGCCGGTTGGGAGGAGATGAATTTTTGGCACTCATCACGGAGTGTGGGGAGAGTGAGGGGTATCGTATCGCTTGCAGTATGAATGAAACCCATATGGGAGGGAATGTGCATATTTCAAAAGACGTCCCTCTTGGTTTGAAAATTGGCTATAGTGTCGGGATAGCACATTGGCAAAACGGAATGAGTAGCCACCAATTGATGGAGGAGGCAGACCGGGCTTTATACGAAGCCAAGGAGTCGGGGAAAAACCAGATATGCACATACAAGGGCTAAGGGAGCTCCATTTGGTACTTGTCGTTATATAAGGTGCGATATCCTAAGTAAAGAGAAGAAAATACGGACACGCATACCACGGATGTGATGGCAATCATAATAGCAATTTGATAGAGAACGGCTGTGGACGGATTTGTTCCGGAAAGAATTTGCCCGGTCATCATACCGGGAAGGGATACAATTCCCATTCCCAACATGGAGTTCATGGTGGGGAGAAGGGCTGTTTCCAATGCTTGATTGGCAAAGGGGAGAAGGATTTTCTTAGGATGAACACCCAAATTGAGCAAAGTTTGAATCCGATTTCGTTGTCCTTCAAAGCTTTCGTGGAAAGTTTTCACCCCAAGGGTAACACCGGTCATAGCATTGCCCACCACCATCCCGCTCAAAGGGATTACATATTGAGGGTTGAAAAGACTTTCTCCAATGACAACCAGAATGAAAAAAACTAAGACGGCCAGGCCGGAGAGAGATAAAGAAAGGGCGATGGCCAGTTTAAATTTTCGGTTCAGGGATTTGTTTTTCGTAAGAACTCGATGTATAGCAAAAATATTCATGACGAAGAAATATGTCAGTACAAAAACAGGATGTGGGTTTTCGAATATATAAGTAAGAATCCACCCGGCCAGAATCAATTGGACGGTCATACGGAAACTAGCCCAGATCAGCAATTTGCTTTGCTGAATCTGGCTTTTTTTCATAATGAACAGTATGATTATCAGTAATGCGTAAATAAGAGCAAAGGAAATAATCTCCAGCTTTACGATACTATCCATTCTTTCCCTCCCGCTCACAGGAAATTACATGATTCTGATATTTCTCCATGATGGCCTTGTCGTGGCTGATGACCACCAACGTTATACCTTGCTCTTTGGAGAAGGTGGTTAAGTGATTCATAAGCTGATGGGCAGTGGCTCCGTCCAAAGCGGAGGTGGGTTCATCCAATATGAGAACCTCCGGACGAAAGGAAAGACAAATGGCAATAAAAATACGCTGGCGTTCTCCCCCGGACAACACTTCACAGGGCCGATCCAGAGGGAAGGAAAGGCAGCAAAGATTCAAATAGAAAGCCATTTCTTCCGGAGTGGGTGGCGGCAATTCCCGGTATTCGTAGAAAACCTTAAAATTTTCTTGTATGGTTTGGTCAAAAAGAAAAACATTTTGGCTGGCCAGAACTACCTTTTGTCGTAGCTCCAGCACATCCCAGTCTGCATAGGGTTTACCGTTAAAAACTAATTGTCCTTGAGAAGGAGACAAAGTAGCATTCATCATCCGCGCCAGTGTACTCTTCCCGCAACCGCTGGGGCCATAGAGAAAAGTGGTTTGATGGCGTGGAATCTGAATCAAGGGATATTTTTCGATGGGGCCAAAGCCCAGTTGTTCTCCTATGATGATGGAATCCATATTGCTCCTTTTGTTGAAAATATTGCCAGGACCGAGTAAAATAATAGCGTGAAAATATTATATCATGTCCATGAGAATAACTGGAAGAAAACCAGGAGGAAAAGAAGATGAAAATTGGCATTATCATTCATTCCCATACAGGAAATACTCTCTCGGTGGGGGAAAAACTGAGAGAAGTTTGGAGCAGTGCAGGCCACGAAGTAACCTTGGAAAGAGTACGGGCTGAGAACGAAGAGCCGTCGGAGGCCTTAAAAACCGAGTTGGCAGAGACCCCGGAGATAGCTCCTTATGATATGGTGGTATTTGGGGCGCCGGTACGAGGATTTTCCTTGTCCCCGGTGATGAAAAAGTATTTACAACAGATAGAATCTCTGAAAGGAAAAGAAGTGTATTGTTTTGTAACACAGCAGCTAAAATCTCCCATATTTGGCGGAAATCATTCTATAGGCCAGATGAAACAGCTATGCTTATCTAAGGGTGAGAGAGTAAGTAAAAGTGGTATTGTGAATTGGTCCAACAAGAAAAGAGATGAAATGATCGATAAAATTGTGGGAGATTTTACAGGGCAGCAATAGACCCCGCAATTCATAATAATAAGTTTATCAGGGAAGCACATTTTCAAAACTGCCATTTAGTTGTTGACATTCACAAAAAATAGTGCAATAATTTGTTAATAAGATATAAAGAACCAAATTGAAGGAGCTTTCTATGAATCCTATAATGGCAGCGAGCAACTATTACTACTATTTTACTTTTGCTTTTGGCAAAGGCATTTTGAGTTGCGCTGCGAAAGGAGATTCTTAGGAGGAACGGCATAGAATCTATAGACCCTGCGGTGTTACTCACTGCAGGGTTTTCTGTTTTTTATAACATAAGATAAAAATCAAGGGGTGAAAGAGATGATTGTGATTCTAAAAGCAAATTATGACAAGCGGCAGTTGGAGGATTTAAAAGCATGGCTCCATAGCAAAAATATCCATGTTCATTTCAGCGAGGGAATGCATCATACGATTTTGGGGTTAGTGGGAGATACTTCTTCCGTAGATCCGGATTTGATACGGGCCCTGGAAATCGTTGAAGATGTGAAACGAATTCAAGAGCCTTACAAAAAAGCCAATCGAAAATTTCATGGAGAGGACTCGGTGGTTCGTGTTGGAGGTGTTCCCATTGGCGGGGGAAACTACCAGATGATTGCCGGACCTTGTAGCATTGAATCGGAAGAACAAATTGTCGCCATCGCGGAGGCAGTAAAAGAAGCCGGAGCTACCATCCTAAGGGGAGGTGCCTATAAACCTCGGACTTCTCCTTACGACTTTCAAGGCTTAAAAGGGGAGGGTTTACGATTGATGCTGCTGGCCAAAAAAATCACCGGGCTTCCCATTGTGACAGAAATAATGGATGCATCTCACCTGATGCTCTTTGAGGAAGTGGATATGATTCAGGTGGGGGCTCGAAATATGCAAAACTTCGAGCTATTGAAGACGCTGGGCAGGGTGAACAAGCCCATTCTGTTAAAAAGAGGATTGGCCAACACCCTACAGGAGCTTTTGATGAGTGCAGAGTACATTATGAACGAGGGAAATGAACAAGTCATACTATGTGAAAGAGGGATTCGTACTTTTGAAACGGCCACCCGCAATACCTTGGATGTTTCTGCCATTCCGTTATTAAAAGAATTGTCCCATCTACCGGTCATCGTGGATCCAAGCCATGGTACCGGATGGGCAAAATTGGTGGCTCCTATGGCTATGGCTGCAACGGTGGCCGGGGCAGATGGTGTTTTGATAGAGGTCCATAACGACCCTGCACATGCACTTTGTGACGGGCCACAATCTATTACCCCATCCGAGTTCCGGAAGTTATCTTTGCGGTTGGAATCACTTCATACTATGGCATTTCAAAAGGGGGAATTACAATGAAAATAGGAATTGTGGGGCTGGGGCTTATTGGAGGTTCTCTGGCGAAATCTATTCAAAAAAATACACAGCATCAAGTATACGGTATAGATAATGATAATACCACCATGGCAAAGGCAAAGATGGTAGGAGCCATAGAGGGGACCCTTGACCCCAGTAATATTCCCGATATGGAACTCATACTCTTAGCCATCTATCCGGAATCCACCCTTCCTTATCTGATGGAAATATCCCCCCTGATTCGGAAAGGGACCTTGGTGATGGATCTTTGTGGAGTTAAGGAAGAAATCTGTAGGGCGGCATTTCCTCTGGCCCAGGAAAAGGGGTTTCACTTTATCGGAGGCCACCCCATGGCAGGTATTGAATTTTCAGGCTTTGATGCCTCTCAAATTTCCTTATTTTCCAATGCCTCTATGATACTGGTTCCACCACCCCAAATTCCCATTTCAAAGTTAGAATTTGTAAAAAATCTATTTCTTTCTTTGGGTTTTGGCCATATTGAGATATCAACGCCTGAAAAACATGATAGAATAATAGCATTAAGTTCCCAATTGGCCCACGTGGTTTCCAGCGCATATGTGCAGAGTCCCCAGGCCATGCAACACAAAGGCTATTCTGCAGGCAGCTTTCATGACATGACACGAGTGGCCAAATTGAATGAAGAGCTTTGGAGCCAATTGTTCTTTTCCAATCAACAGAACTTGTTGGAGGAAATGGACGGTCTCATCCATCGCTTGACCGAGTATCGAGAAGCCATACGCGAAAAGGATGAAGACCGACTGAAAGAACTTCTATCCCAGGGGCGAAAACGTCGAGTGGAGTTGGAAGAAGTGTCGGAATAGGAGAAAGTAAAATGGGAGTTATGGTATATCCCAAGAGCATAAATGGAGTTATACAGGCCATTCCGGCGAAATCTCATGGTCACAGGCTTTTGATTGCTGCAGCATTAAGCAGGGATGAGACATGGGTGGATTTGCCACGTTTATCACAGGACTTGGAAGCCACCATCCATAGTTTGGAAGCTCTGGGTACTGAATTTTCTGAGGAGAATCACGGGATTCGAGTCACTCCAATGAAAGTGCTCAAGGAGCAGCCGGTGCTGGATTGTGGAGAGAGCGGATCTACCTTACGATTTCTTTTGCCTATAGCAGCCGCTTTGGTGCGGGAGTTTGAAATGAAGGGGGAAGGTCGTCTTCCCAATCGACCACTGGGTGAATTGAAAAGGGAAATGCTCAGAAATGGATGCCGTTTTTCCTCGGGTCAACTTCCGTTCCGTGTCCGAGGACCCCTGGAGGCTGGGAAATTTCAACTGCCAGGGGATGTTTCTTCTCAATATATTACCGGTTTATTAATGGCATTGCCACTCCTTCGAAAGGATAGTGCCTTGGAGATTACCAGCCCATTGGAATCCGCCGGGTATGTGGAAATGACATTGGAGGTTTTAGAAGAGTTTGGTGTCAAGGTGCGAAAAACAAAGGATGGTTATAAGATTCCCGGCAATCAAAGTTATCATTCCCCGGGGCAAGTGAAAGTGGAGGGAGATTGGTCCAACGGAGCTTTCTTTCTCGCCATGGGAGCCCTTCAAGGCGATGTTATGGTGGAAGGTTTGGAGGAAAAATCCTTACAACCGGATCGATGCATATTATCCTTCTTAGAGGAAATGGGAGCTCACATTACCTTAACGCCTCAAGGCGTGCAAATCCAAAAGGGAGACTTGACAGCCATTCATGCGGATGTAGCCTCTTGCCCGGATTTGATGCCGGTATTGTCGGTATTGATGGCAAATGCCCGGGGTGTTTCAGAAATCACCGGGGGGAAGAGGCTTCGGTTAAAAGAAAGTGACCGGATTCGTGCTATGGCAGAGAACCTTGACGCCATGGGAGTTCGTGCAGAAGAAACGGATCAGGGTTTAAAAATATGGGGTGCCACAAGCATTCGAGGTGGGGCCGTACAGGGATATAATGACCATCGCATTGTAATGGCCATGGCTACAGCGGCTTGCAATAGTAAAGCCCCTATATTAATTACGGACCATCAAGCAGTGGACAAGTCCTATCCTGATTTCTTTACAGACTTGAAAAGCATGGGAGGTGAGTGGAATGTCATTTAGCTACGGTAGAAGATTGCGTGTTACCCTCTTTGGGTCTTCCCATGGTCCGGGAGTGGGCGTGATTTTAGATGGTGTTCCGGCAGGGACAATGGTGGACTGGGAGGCAGTACAAAATCAGATGGCACGTCGGAGTTCCGTTGGAAAGCCCTATGCTACTGGCAGGAAGGAGCCCGATCGATTTGACATATTGTCCGGTTGGACAGAAAAAGGAACCGATGGTGGCCCGCTAACCCTATTTATTCCCAATGAAAATGTTCAATCAGAGGACTATGATTCGTTAAAAACAACCCCACGTCCTATGCATGCAGACTATCCTGCCATGATGAAATATGGAACCAGCTATGATCCACGAGGCGGCAGCTTTTTCTCTGGGAGAATGACTGCCCCGCTGGTGTTGGCCGGGAGTATCGCCATTCAGCTGCTGGAAAAACAAGGGATCTATATCGGTGCCCATATCGCAAGGATAGGAGAGGTGCAGGATATGAGATTTCCTCCCGTTACTTTGGATGAACATTTGTTATTCGACATAAAGAATAGGGATTTTCCGGTTTTGGACCTGACAAAGGGGGAGGAGATGGTCCTTGAAATCCAAAAGGCAAAAGAGGAAGGAGACTCTTTGGGAGGTACCATAGAGTGCGGAATGGTGAATCTCCCTGTGGGAACGGGCTCTCCTTGGTTTAATGGATTGGAAAGCACAATATCCTCCCTGGTTTTTTCCATTCCGGGGGTCAAGGGAATCGAATTCGGCTCTGGGTTTGAAGGTTCCAAAATGAAGGGTAGTCAGCACAATGATGGCTACTTTATGGATAAGGGTATGGTAAGAACAAAAAGTAATCATCATGGAGGAATTCTAGGGGGCTTATCTACAGGGATGCCACTGATCTTTCATGTTGCACTAAAGCCCACCGCTTCCATTGCATCGCCCCAGAAAACGGTGAATTTGGATACCGGGAAAGAATGCACCATAACCGTGAAAGGACGACATGATCCTTGCATCGTTCCCAGAGCAGTCGTCTGTGTGGAAGCGGCGGCGGCCATAGGGATGGCAGATCAATTAATGGTTGAGGGGGTATTATGAGCATTTTAGAGGAAAGAAACCAATTGGATCAACTGGATGAGCAGCTGGTGAAAACATTCGTAAAAAGAATGGAGAAAGTGGCAGTGATTGCCGAAGAAAAAAAGAAAGAGAATAGGGCCATTAAAGATCCCGCCAGAGAGAGGGAAGTGTTACATCAAGTCACCGGATATGGCCCTCCTCAGTTGGAGACATACATTAAGACACTATATCAAACCGTATTTTCCCTCAGTAGGACGTATCAGAAATCCTTGCATTCCCAAGAATCTCCGTTGGAAAAGAAAATTCGGGAGGCCATGCTAGGGGCCGGAACGGGATTGCCCAGAAAAGCGGTGGTAGCATGTCAAGGGGTGGAAGGGTCCTATTCTCAATTGGCCGCTACTCGGCTGTTTTCCATACCCAGTATCCTTTATTTCAATCAATTTGAAAATGTGTTTCAGGCGGTCAATAAGGGGCTTTGTCAATACGGTGTACTTCCCATTGAAAATAGCACATCGGGGTCGGTTCCTCAAGTGTACGACTTAATGAAGCAATATGATTTTCATATCGTAAAGGGGTTGCGACTGAAGGTACAGCACCATTTGTTTGCCAAACCCGGCACGTCATTGGGGGATATTCGTGAAATATGGTCTCATCCGCAAGCCTTGGATCAATGCTCTGATTTCTTAAAAGCCTTACCAGGGGTTGAAGTGAAAGTCTGCGAAAACACCGCCTTAGCGGCCAAAATGGTGGCAGAAAGTGGTCAAGAGGGATTGGCGGCCATTGCTTCTTCTCATTGCGGGAACTTATATGGCTTAATTCCATTAAAAAAAGGCGTGGAAAACCATGGGAATAACTATACCCGATTTATCTGCATTTCCAAAAGCTTGGAAATATTCGGAGATGGAGATAAAATAAGCTTGATGTTGTCGGTACCCCATGAGCCGGGGGCACTTTTCGATTTATTATCTAAATTTGCCGCTTTGGGAGTTAACGTTTCAAAAATTGAGAGCCGGCCTATTCCCGGTACTGATTTCGAGTTTATGTTCTATTTTGATTTGGAAGCCTCCCAAGGAGAGGAATCGGTAATTCACCTGATGGGAGACTTGGAGCAAACCTTGGAACATTTTCAATTCTTAGGGTGGTATGGTGAGTGATATGAGAATAT
Organism: uncultured Oscillospiraceae bacterium; assembly: GCA_964450985.1. Taxonomy (GTDB): domain Bacteria; phylum Bacillota; class Clostridia; order Peptostreptococcales; family Anaerovoracaceae; genus JAAZGD01. Next base: position 16,375 of record CAYVFH010000005.1, read on the forward strand.
GGGTGATCAATGGACCGAATATCAACCTGTTGGGAACGAGAGAACCGGAGCTGTATGGTTCGAAAACCTATGAGGAGTTGCTGGAATATTTGGAGACAGCGGCTCGTCGTCTGGGTATAGAGGTGAGCTGCTTTCAATCCAATCATGAAGGGACACTGATTGATTGGGTACAAGAAGCCGGTGATAAAGCCGATGCCATCATTATCAATGCGGGGGGGTATACGCATACCAGCATCGCTCTGATGGATGCGGTGAAAGCGGTTGGAATACCCATGGTAGAGGTTCATTTGACGGATCCTTTCCAAAGGGAAGCTTTTCGAAGAACTTCATATTTGTCCCTTGTTGCAGATAAAGTCATTGCAAATAAAGGGTTTGACGGGTATATTGAGGCCATAGAATTCTTAGCAACAAGGAATAAATAAGCAATTAGTAAACAATGGTATGTAATAATTAGTTAATCATATAAGAAGCAGGGAAACCGGGTTTCCCTGGGAGAGGAGTCTTTCGCTTTGATTTTATGGATTCCCTTTCTTTGTGTGGGTATCGGTGGTGTGCTGGGATGGTTTCTCCACGGAGAAAAACTTTTTCATGCAGTAGACAAGATTACCAATGGGGCATTGATGCTGTTGATGACGGTGATTGGCTTATCCATCGGAATAAACGATACGGTGATAAGAAACTTGGGAACCATAGGGCTTCAAAGTATGTTGCTAGCACTGAGTGCCATTGCCTTCAGTGTTCTTTTTGTGGTCTTCATGGAGAAAACTTGTTTACCTCTTGCGGATATACGAAAAAGGGTGGAAGAGGAAGCCATTCCAGGGGAAACCCCCTGGTGCGAAGATTGGGGAATAACAGATGGTTCTACTTCCTCCGGTAGCGATAAGCGGATTCTCTATTTGATTGGGATTTGTGTGGTCCTGGGCCTTGTGGTAGGGGTACTCCTGACCGCCATGTTTCCCCATGGACTTCAGGAATACCTGGTCACTTTCACCGTAATACTCCTATATTTGTCCTTGGTTTTGTTATATACCGGGGTGGGCTTTACCATTGGTGGAAATAAAAGAGTACTGTTATATATGAAAGTCTTGGGGTTTCGGGTGGTGTTTTTGTCGTTGGGAATTCTACTGGGGAGTGTTTCATCTGGTTTGATTTGGGGATATCTGTTGCCGATTCCCTTATCCACCAGTCTGATGGCATCTTCGGGGATGAGTTATTATAGCCTGACAGGGGCATTTATGACCCAAGTTTATGGCATTGAAGCCGGTACCTATGGATTTATGGTGAATGTGATGCGAGAATTTTTTACGGTGCTACTACTTCCGCTTTTGATACGAATCAGTCTGGGAAGTGCCATTGCTTCCGGTGCGGCGGGGAATATGGATACCATGCTGATGCCCATTACAAAATTTGTGGGAAAAGATTTGAGTTTGGTCACGTTAATTACCGGAGTTATATTAACCATTCTGGTGCCTTTTTTACTCCCGATACTGGCGCAGTTTCTCCTTTGATTACAGGTGATTTCACAAGAAATCCGGTGTTTTCAAATGGTCCCATTAGGTATATAATAAGATAGTGTTTGATATAGATTCTTTGCATTTGATAGAAAGTAATGTAGGACAGAAAAGGGGAAATATATGTTTAAAAATCAATTTCTGTTTGTGGTAGGGTTGGTATTTGCCGTTATCATTTCCGTATTCGCCATCACCAATGCAGACCCAGTGGAAATCAACTTATTATTTACCACGTTCCAAGCATCGCAAGCTCTGTTGGTGTTTTTGTCTGCGGCGGCGGGGGCCATTATTGTAGTATCTCTTGGGCTAATCCGACATCTGAAGCTGACCGGTCAGCTAAGGACCATGCGGAAAGAAAATGAAAAGCTGAGAAATCAAATCAAGTTCCTGGAAGACCAGCGGCAGACCAAGACAGACCAGGAAAAGGCGGTGCAAGAGGCCGCCAAAGCCACGCCAGAACCTGCCCCTGCTCCTGCAGTGGAGGAGCAAACGGATACTCAGGGGTAGTACAAGTGATGTAATGTATGGAATCGAAATGGAATAGATGTGAAATGCAGTGTTTATGTTGAGAAATAGGCGGGGAGGGTCTGGTTTCGATTCAGGCCCTTTTTACATGGTCTCTTGAGAACAAGCTGAAATCATAGAAGAGCCAGCTCATCAAATGGTAAGATATTTTATAAATCAGGAGGATTGGATTATTGGGTAAATCATCGACAAAAAAATTGGTAAACGCAGCGCTTATGTTGGCACTGGGAATGGTACTACCTTTTCTAACGGGGCAAATCCCCAGTGTAGGGAGCCGATTGCTCCCCATGCATATCCCGGCACTACTGACAGGATATATTAGCGGGCCTATGTACGGACTCCTTGTAGGTTTTATTATGCCCTTGTTTCGAAGTATGATTTTTGGCATGCCCCCCATGTTTCCCACAGCGGTTGCCATGGCCTTTGAATTGGCCACATATGGATTCATCGCAGGTCTCTTGTATCGAAGGATGAATAAAAATACGGGAAACATCTATCTATCGTTAATTATCGCCATGATTATCGGTCGATTTGTATGGGGCCTGGTCTCCTACGTACTTTATGGGTTGGGAGAGTCAACCTTCACATGGCAAATCTTTACGGCGGGCGCTTTTGTAAACGCATTACCTGGAATTCTCATTCAGTTAGTAATGATTCCCGTCTTGGTACTGGCGTTGAAAAAGGGAAAGATACTCTAGAGTATGGACCATTACTTGAGGTAGCACTTGAGGGGGATATATGGAAGATTGGACGGGGAAAAAGGAATTTCTGGAACATATGGAGAGCCATCCGGAAGCCACGATACAGGACAAGATAAAGTTTTTGTTCCAACAGGAGATGGGGAATGGCCATGCAATGGGAACGGAAGAAGATATTCTCCATAGATTGATGGAGGAAAAGGATTCTTTTTTGACCCCGCGTCAGGTTGATTCACGGGCTGGCGAAGACAGAATACAGGCACTCCCATTATTTGAAGACTTGGGAAACGGGTGGGCAAGAATAAATCTCCAACCTCTTTGGGATGGAGATTTTTCGATGGACACACTGGCCAAAATAGTGGGTTGGTCTTCCATCCGCCTCGAAGGGGACTTGAATCGATTGGTGAAAAGACTGAAAGAGTGGGTGAAGGTAAGAGCTACCGAATCTTCTTTGTATTTGAATGATGAAGATCGTTGGGAGGTGGAAGCTTATCTACAGGCAGGATGTCCCATTCCTTCTCATAGCAACAAATACCGTCAGGTATATCATCCCCATTACCGTGTCATCAGAAAGGAAGTTGCCCATTATTTTTCTTTAATCCAAAGAATGGAGAATCATATGAGGACGTCCGAATCCGTGGTAGTTGCCATAGACGGACCCTGTGGTTCCGGGAAAAGTACACTGGGGAGATTATTGTTGGAGATTTATGATGCCCATTTATTCCATATGGATGATTATTATTTAACCCCCCAACAACAAACCCCGCAGCGATATCGGCAACCGGGGGGAAATGTGGACCATGAACGGTTTCAACAGCAGGTTTTGGAAAATATATCCCTGGGAAAAGATGCATGGGTACAGAGATATGATTGTCAGAAAGGAGTGCTGGAAGAGGGCATATCCGTTCCTTATAAACCCATCAATATCATAGAAGGCTCCTATAGCCTTCGGCCGAATCTTCATCCTTACTACCACATTAAGGTGTTCCTAACGATGGATTCTGTGGAGCAAGAGAGGAGGATTCGAATGCGGAATGGGGAGGAAGGGTGGCGACAATTTCAAACCAAATGGATTCCATTGGAAAACGACTATTTTCAGCAACTTAACGTGAAAGCAACTGCGGATCTGGTGCTAAGTGCCTTTACGGATCCCTTCGATTACAGTAAATCTGGAAATCCGGAGGTATAACGAAGTTCTCCATCGGGGAATACCCAAACTCCTTCTGTATCCTCAATCCCTTCAATAAGCTGAAGTCCTTCTTCATATGGCATATTAAACACCGCAGTAGATAGGGCATCTGCCCATCCGGAATCTTCGGTTATGATGGTAACCGCTGTAAAATAAGGTGCCGGCATTAAGGTGTCCGGATGAATGATATGATGATAGGGCACTTCATCTACGGTATAAAATCTTTGGTAGTCGCCGCTGGTCACCAAAGACAACTCTGTACCTTGAATGATGAACAAGTCTTTCAAATCACTTTCCCGGTCTGGGTTTTGAATTCCCAGGCTCCAAAGCTCTTTGGCCTCTCCCTTTGTACCTATGGCTCTCAAATTTCCACCTACAGAAATCAACCCGTCGGTAAACCCCGCTTCTCGGGCATATTCCGTGACTCGTTCTACCGCAAATCCCTTGGCCACAGCCCCTACATCCAATCGCATGACCGGATCTTTTAAGAAAACCGTATTGTTTTCATCGTCAATCACAACATCTTCTATATCCGTATGAAGATTGGCTTCCAACAACTCCTCCATGGGGGGTATTTGGGCAGATTCCGGACTGGCTTTTCCCACGGTGCGATACTCATGCCAGATGGAGAGAACCGACCCGAAGGCCACATTGACTCTTCCCTGGGTCACCACATAAGCCTCTTTGGAAAACAGCAGCAGGTCAATAATTCGCTGGTCAACAGAGACAGGGGTAATACCGGCGTTCTCATTGATAGTTTTCAGATTGGATACACCGGAATAGTGATTATAAATATCGTAGAGCTGATGATATATGGTTAATTCTTCTTGAATCAAATCCACATATTCCTGAAATTCCTCTTCCGTTTCCGTGTAGGCCACGATAATGGTGGCAGTGTCAAAGAGTTTGAGAAATTCCGTTTGCCTGCGTTCTAGAGTTGTGGAAGAATCCTCCTGACAGCCCAACAAACTGACGCTAAGAAGGAAAATAATCAGAACGGATAATAGAGTTGTTAACTTTCGTTTAGATACCATTTACCTACACCTTTACAAAAGCATGAGAGGCAAACTTTGCCTCTCATGCTATGATACAACGATTTGATTTTTTTTACATCCTTATTTTGCGAATTCGTATGCCTTTGCAATGTTAGTTACGAACATGTCAACATGCATGGTGGCACCGCTGGACAGATCTGCATCACTGGGATATCCATCTGCCAAAGCAATTCCTTCTACATCGGCGACTGTCATGCCCAGTACATATTCTGCAAAGAATGCGGCTTGCTCGTACCATTCCTTACCAATACTGGAATTTCCTTTCATGCCATAGTCATCACCCAGAACATTCTTGCTAGCGTATTCGGTGGCAAGGTCGGTTTTGATAAGGCCGGCAGTGTCAAAGGCTACGTTAGCTTGAGAAGCATCCAGAATTGCGCTGGTGATAACGCCGTCTGCATCAAAGGTAACTGCTGCAAAATGAGCATATACTTCTACATTACCATCAGCATCTGCAGCTGCATCTTTAGATCTGGCAATGGTGGAGTAGGTGCCAATGCCCAAAGAATCTTCCGGGGAAGCGCCCATGTCTACTGCACTCTCCATGGCTTCTACGATACCTTCCAAGTAAACATCAATATGCATGGTTACGGAAGAGGTCATATCTGCGTCGGTAGGATATCCTTCTTCAAGACCGATAGCCATTACGTCGTCTGCTGTCATGCCAATGACATAGCTGGAAAGGAAATCAGCCTGTTCATTCCATTCTTTTCCGATGGCAGAGGCTTTTTTCATTCCATAGTCATCTCCACGCTCTAATTTGCCAAGGAATACCGTATCCAAAGGTGTGGTTACTTTTCCGGTGGCATCGAAGTTTACATTACTTTGGATGGAATCGATCACGCAATTAGTGATAACACCGTTTTCATCCACCGTTACGGCTACAATGTTGGAATATCCTTGTGCCAAACCTTCTGCATCTGCAGCAGCATCTGTGGACTTGGCGATGGTGGTTACCACGGACAGACCGGTTTTAACTGTTCCGGCTGCTTCGGGTTCCTGTTCGGGCTCGGTAGCACCGCCGCCGCATCCTGCAAAGGCTAGAGCTACTAGTGCCAAAACCATTAATAATACTAGTTTCTTCTTCATGTGAATTCCTCCGTTTATTCATTTTTTCATGATAGATTTATATTTATCCGGAATATTTCCGGTAAATACCTTGATTGTTCATTCTGATTAGTACAGCAGGGCGGCTACAATTATGCCAACTACATTGCCGCTCATGATGAATATGTAATTCAGAATGGAAGTCATAAAGGTTGTTTCTTTTTTCTGTTCTTTGTAAAACAGTCTGATATTTTTTTGTACCGGGATGAATGTGAGTAAAGCCACTAATGTAACCCAAGGCAACATCCCGATCAGTACCATGACTATATTGGCTCCATAGGTCAGATAGTACATTGCTCCCCAGAGAGGAAGAGCTTTTTCTTCCAGATAGTAGGGGAGGGTGTATCTTTTCACCAACACGTCCTTTTCCAGGTCACATATATTGTTTGCCAGCATGATGTTGGCAGTGGTCATCACCGGTGCCACGGAAAGCAGGATTAAATGGATAAAGGGTAGCCATTGGACCGTCAGGTCCATATGATGCCAATCCACACGCAAGGTGAGAAAGGTATCCTGCTCCAAATTAATGTAAAGAATCAGGAAGGGGATAAAAAACCCGTAAAAAATACCGGAAAATATTTCGCCCCAAGGTTGACGGCTGATGGGAATGGGTCCAAAAGTGTAAAATATTCCTACCAAGAAACACAACCCGCCTGTTAGGAAAACCACCCAATCGGTGAGTAGTACCAACCATACTCCCAAGGCAGAGCTAATGGCCAATAAAACGAATATGATGGCCTTGGCTCTTCCTCTTTGATAAGGGAGAGTTTGATGATTGGTTTTGGTATCTATATAGTTATTTATGGCGGTAGTGGTTAGATCAAAGAGAAACATACCCCCAAAAAATATAGCCGTCACATCCCAGCGTATGGGTGCTTCCAGATAAAACAGGTAAGCGATTGCCAGTAAGAAAGCAAATAGGCTGGTTATTTTTGTTTTGATCTCTACATATCTAAAAAATCGTTCCATTATTGGATAAACTCCCGATACGATTTGGCCAATAGCCGAGACAGTTTCTCCCTTTTCTCTGAGGTTAAATCCAAGTCCTGAATAATTTTAGTGGATTTTTCTAGGTATTTTTTCGCCAGCTTTCTGGTGTAAGCTAGACCCCCGGTTTCCTGCACTCTTGCGTTTAATTCTTTTCTTCCAAGAAGCTTTTGAATGGCTTTTGTTCGCAAGTCTTCGTCTTTGGAGAATGCGTGGATTAAGGGAAGGGTAATGACATTCTGCTCGAAGTCCGATTGCACCGGCTTCAGGGCCACATTTTCTGTGGTCTCAAAATCCATCAGATCATCGGTCAGCTGAAAAATCATACCAATATATCGACCCAATTTGGCATACTCTCGCAGCTCTTTATGTTGAGGCTGCTCTTTGCTCAGGAGTGCTCCTCCATAAAAGGAGGCTTCAAACAGTCCTGCGGTTTTGCCGGAAATAATTCGCATATAGGACATCACGGATAAATGGTAATTCCCGTTGTTGACATGCTGTCTTAACTCGCCCAAACACACCTTTTGCATATAGTTTGGGAGTGCCTGGTGCAAGTAGGGCTCCTTGTTTTCCATGGAACCTGCAATCATGAGAGCCACACAAAGCAGATAATCTCCACAAATAACCGCCGTTCTTTGACCATGTTTCTTCTGTAGAGATGGCTGTCCTCTTCGCGTGTCTGCGTTGTCAATCACATCGTCGTGGACCAAGGTGGCCAAGTGAATGAGTTCGATGGCTGTGGCAAATTGGATGGCATCAGGATGGATTTCGTTGTGCTCATCCATGGCACATGCCAGTAAAGCTTGAGCTCGTATCATCTTGCCCGTGGACTTGGCCAAATGGGTAGTGTATTCTCGAACCAGCACAGGAGAGGTAGTTAAAGTTCCCTCTACGGTCTCCTGTACTTTTTCATATGCGTCTATAAAATTAAGGTGTGCGGTATTAGTCATGATATAGATACAGCTTTCTGACCCATCCAATCTTTTTCCAACGCTTCTTTAAAGCAGGCATCACGTAGTAATCCAACCCAAGTGTACGACCTCCACCGATCAAAACTGCAATTCCGGCGAAAACCATCCAGAAAGTGGATAGATAAAGCCCTGTGGTACAAACGAACATAAACTGCAGAATGATGGAGACCAGAGCAGCAGGGGTAGTAAACAGTCCTGCAATCAAGGCTAATCCAATGATAATTTCTGCCAGAACGATTCCCGTTTGCATAAAGACCTGGAACCCTTCATTGGGAATAACAAAGCTATCGATAAACCAATTCATCAGTGGTACATCCAGCTTGAAAGCAAAGTCGGCCAGAGTAGAAGAAGCTAAGTCCTTGGCGCTGATAAAGATGGTTTGGAATAAACCAAGAATGTCCCAATCCATAATTACGGTGCCCATGGAGCTGGCGCCTTCCACCACTTCTCCGGATGCAGAGGTTACAGCATCCGCCACTCCGGAAGCACTAGTAGCCGCATCCGCAGTTCCGGAGGCTGCAGTAGCACTATCCGCCGCCGCTTCTCCGGTAGCCCATGTTCCGCCGTCTGTCCCTTCCGAAGGTCTTCCGAGAATACTATCATACCAAGCATTGGCTCCCCCGAAGAAGCCTTCCAGCATGGGGGTGGTTAACCATTCTTCCATCACTTTATGGATTCCTTCATAGAGCCAAACCACACCTAACCAGACACGTATGGGCATTAATAAGAAGCTGGGTGTACGGTTGGATAAATGGCCACCCACAAAACTTCGACGATTTCGAATGGTGAAGAACTCATGTTTCATATACGTCCATACTTTGTTCCAGCCCAATACCTGGAAAAAGTAGATGATATTGATCATGTGTTTGGACAGCATTGCCAAGAAGGATGGTAGGTTCACCATGAAGTTGGGGAGTCCTACCCGAGCCACTCCGTAACGACCTCCTACGCACACCATAAATCCGTGGAAGGAAGGGTTGTATTCTTCCATGGTACCTTTTCCGGTAACAGCCACATGAATGTTTCGGGCTGCCGTCCCAGCACTATGCTCACAATTTTCTACCACCTGAGGAACCGGGGCATCATGGCCTTCCGGAGTATATAACATATTGTCTCCGATGGCATATACCGATTCGTCATTGAGAGAGCGCAGATATTTATCGGTTTTGATTCGACCTCTTCCGGCAGATTCTAAATATTTTGCAGCCTCTCCGGTAATATCGGCACTTTCAATTCCAGCTGCCCAGATTACCAAACCGGCAGGGCTTTGTTTGGTTTCTCCACCTTTCATTGTTTCAATGTAATCGGGACCAATGGCAGTTACGCTGGTATTGAGTATGACCTCAACTCCCATCTTATCCAGACGCTTTTCTACCTTGTTGGATAGCTTGCCGGGAAGATTGGGTATGGTTCGTTCCAATATATCAACGATGTGAATGCTGACATCCTCCATGTCGACGGCATATCGTTCACACATAAAGGGCATATATTCTGCCAGTTCGCCAGCCATTTCCACTCCTGTGAAACCGGCCCCCACTACATAAAAGGAAAGGAACTTCTGTCGGTCTTCTTTCAAGGGCATACGATTGGCTTCTTTAAACATCACTTCCAATCGATGACGAACGGCAAGGGCATCATCATAGGACCAAATTTTATAGGCATTCTCTTCGGCGCCTTTCACGCCAAAGAAAGTAGGTTTGGATCCCGCTGAAATGACCAAGTAGTCATATTCGAAGGTGTTGTACTGACCTACCACTCTTTTGTGGTCGAAATCAAAATTGGTGATGGTATCCAGCACCACGTTTACTTTTCGGCCGGCAAAGATTTTTTTCAGGCTGGCACGGATGGCATCTTCTTCCACCCGATATCCAGCCACCTCATGCAGCTCAGTCAGCATCATATGGTAGGGATTTTTGTCGATGAGCGTTATGGTCACATCATCATTCTTCTTAAATTTTTTCGCCAGTTTTTTTGCGGTTAGAATTCCTCCGTAACCCGCGCCGACGATTACAATATTTGTTTCCATCCTGTCCTCCTTGTAAAATATTTATCATTTTCTCAGAACCCATTGGGAAAGTCAAGAGTTTTTCAACTAGTTATTAACATAACAATCTTTTCCATATTCAGACTTTTCCGTATACCAACATAAGTCAGATATCGTTGATATTTCAATATTGACGGGCATTTGTCGGAAACGAAAAAAACATAACAGTTGTGTCCCTTGCAATCACTTGACTTGGGATAGGTTTATGAGTTATCCACAGCAAGCAAAATCACTTACTTATTCCCGTTTTGATAATATTTAAACAAATATTTTTGGGAAATGACAGTGGTTATATCTTTATAGTATAATGGCTTACTGGGCGATTCATCATCGTTACATCTTATATAAATGTTAAGAAGGAAAGTTTTTATATGGAACCTTGGAAAAAAGACACTGCATTATTTCTGGGAAGCCAATCCATTTCATTATTCGGTTCTTCCCTGGTGCAATTTGCCATCATGTGGTATATCACATTAGAAACCAAATCAGGGACAATGATGATGTTGTCCATTCTTTTTGGTTTTTTGCCCACCCTACTGTTGTCGCCGGTGGCCGGTGTATGGGCGGATCGATATAATCGAAAACACCTGATTATCATGGCAGATGGAATGATAGCTTTCACTACGTTGGTACTTGCTTTGCTGTTCCTATTTGGGAAGGGGTCTATTTGGTTATTGTTTATTATGTCTGCTGTCCGGTCTTTGGGTACCGGCATACAGACTCCCGCCATCGGCGCCATATTACCCCAGTTTGTTCCCTTGGAAAAATTAACCAGGGTGAATGGCATCAATAGCATGATACAGTCGGCGGTCATGCTGATTTCTCCTATGGTTAGTGGCGCATTATTAACCTTCACCACATTGGAGAATATATTTTTTATAGATGTAGTGACGGCTGCGTCAGCGATATTTATATTGGGAACTTTTTTCAAAGTACCCATTCACCAAAAAGCTTTGTCAGTAGAAAAGGGGGGTTATTGGCAAGATTTTCTTATGGGATTGAAATACATTCAAAGTCATCCTTTCTTAATACGCCTGTATATATTTTTCTCCCTGTATTTTTTAATGATGGCGCCAGCGGCCTTTCTTACACCCCTTCAAGTGGCCCGCTCCTTTGGAGAGGATGTATGGCGTCTTACCATTATCGAAATTGCTTTTTCTGTGGGTATGATGGCGGGGGGCGCTTGGGTTGCGGCTTGGGGAGGATTTCGGAACCGGATTCACACTATGGTTATGGGAGGGTTGTTGATTGGCCTGAGCACCGTTGCGTTGGGAGTGGTTCCTTACTTTTTTGTGTACACTGGTTTCATGGTACTGACCGGTTTGGCAGTGCCCTTCTTTAACACACCCTGCATGGTGATGATTCAAGAAAGGGTGGAGGAGGATTTTCTCGGAAGAGTTTTTGGAATCATAAGCATGATTTCTGCCTCCATGATGCCCCTGGGAATGATGATATTTGGGCCCCTGGCAGACATTATATCCATCGAGAGGTTACTGATTGGTACGGGGATTGTTTTATTTGTACAAACCTTTTTCCTGATGGGCAGCAAGGTACTCATCAATGCGGGAGAGCCGCAATCTGCCACATTTGAAAGCAATCGAGAAGGTAGCACTGTGATGAATAAAAAGATAGACAAAAAGATAGATAATTGAAAAGAGGGGTATAATACCATGATACACGCTTCATTTTATGACGAAATAGGGGGTATGGTATTTAGTGCAAACAGATATGACGTTGGCAGAGAAAATAAGGGATCAAAGTAATGGAATCAATAGCAATGACTGGCTGGAAGGATCCGCCATTTCTGCTATGAAATCCAGGACGTCCATTCGTTCCTATGAAAAGGGTGGAATTCCTCAGGATAAAAGAGATGAGTTGCTAAGATGGATTCAGGAGATGAATAAGGCGGTAACATCCTTTCGGCTGGTTTTTATGGGATCGGGTGCGGTAGAGGGCAATACCGATCAGGGAGAAAAAGTAGGCACCTATGGAATCATACGTGGAGCCCGGGATTACGTAGTATGTCTGGCGAAAAACAATGCGGAACCCAGCGAAATTGGTTATTGGTTTGAAATATTCATTTTGAAGTGTACAGAAATGGGTTTGGGTACATGTTGGCTAGGGGGAACCTTTGACCGAGATATGTTTCGCCGGAATCTGCCGATTCAATCCGATGAAGAAATTGCTGTGGTTACACCGGTAGGTATACCCACGAAGGAGCCTTCCTTGATATCCAGGCTTATGCGCATGGGCGCCGGTGCCAATGGAAGAAAACCCTGGAAGGAGCTGTTTCTGGATGCAGGTAGTGGCGATGGATTAGCGGAAGATCCCAAGGACCCGTATTATGTTCCGTTAGAAATGGTTCGATGGAGTCCTTCTACTTCGAATCGACAACCTTGGCTCTTGATTCGTCAAGGTGACACGTTTCACTTCTTTCTGAACCGGACCAAGGGTTATGGCAAATTGACCCGTTATGATATGCAAAAAAACGATTTGGGAATCGCTCGTCTTCACTTTGAGCTAGCCTGTCGGGAACTGGGACTACTGGGTGGTTGGAGTACTCAGGAGAGTCCTCCCCCATTAAAAGGGATATTTGAAAAAGAACAAGGGCCGGAATATCTCTTCACATGGAGTAAAGAAATGGGATAACAGGCAATAAGCTAGAGATGCAGAAGAGGTAATAAAGTAAAGAAGCAGAAGATGTAAAGAAGCAAGAGATGTAAAGAAGCAGCTGAAGTTGAATAGGGATTGATGGAAAGATAAGGAGAAAAGCCATGGGTATGAAAACAGGTGCGGAATATGTGGAAAGCTTGCGAAAATTAAACATGAAGGTCTATATGTTTGGAGAAAGGGTTGAGGTTCCTGTAGACCATCCCATCATCAAACCTTCCATGAATGCGGTAAAAATGACATATGATTTAGCATTGGATCCCTTATATGAGGATTTAATGACGGTAAAATCTCATCTGACAGGAGAACGTGTCAATCTTTTCAATCACGTTTTTCAGAGCACCGATGATTTGGTGAAAAAGGTAAAACGACAGCGCATGCTGGGGCAAAAGACGGCTTGTTGTTTTCAGCGTTGCGTGGGGCAGGATGCCTTCAACGCAGTATATAGTACCGCCTACGAAGTGGACATGAAACACGGAACAAACTATCAAGAGAGATTTAATAATTTTCTCCGATACGCACAAGAAAATGATTTGGTGACGGATGGCGCCATGACCGACGTAAAAGGGGATAGAAGCTTAGCGCCCAGCGGCCAACCGGACCCGGACATGTATGTTCGAGTGGTGGAACGTAGAGAAGACGGAATCGTGGTAAACGGATGTAAAGCCCATCAAACAGGCATTGTGAATTCTCACGAAGTGCTGGTCATGCCCACCATCGCCATGAGGCCGGAAGATAAGGATTATGCCCTTTGCTTTTCAGTGCCTACGGATACCGAAGGCATCACCATCATATATGGTAGGCAGTCCTGCGATACCCGAAAAATGGAAGGTAGTGAAATCGATGTAGGTAATAGTGAGTTTGGTGGCCATGAAGCACTGGTGGTGTTTGATCATGTCTTTGTTCCCAATGATCGGATTTTTCTGGATGGAGAAACGGAGTTTGTGGGCACACTAGTGGAACGATTTAGCGGACATCACCGACCCAGCTACGCATGTAAAGCAGGGGTGGGGGACGTGTTAATTGGTGCAGCAGCGTTGGCTGCGGATTACAATGGTGTGCCAAAAGCTTCCCACATTAAGGACAAGCTGATTGAGATGACCCATCTTAATGAAACCATTTACTCCTCGGCTCTTGCCTGTTCTTATGAAGGAACGGCTACACCCTCCGGTGCCTATTTGATTGACTTAATGTTGGCCAATGTGTGCAAACAGAATGTCACCCGTTTCCCTTATGAGATGACGCGATTGGCGGAGGATATTGCAGGGGGAATTATGGTGACCCAACCTTCCGAAAAGGATTTCAGAAGTCCTGAAATCGGTCATTATGTGGAAAAATATTTGAAAGGCGCGGAAGGGGTTTCCACGGAAAATCGTATGCGGATTATGCGGTTGATTGAGAACTTGACCTTAGGAACCGGAGCGGTAGGTTACCGTACCGAATCTATGCACGGAGCCGGGTCACCTCAAGCCCAACGAATCATGATAGGTCGTTTGGCCAATCTGGATCATAAGAAAGAACTAGCCAAAAATATCGCAAAAATTAAAGAATAGTTTAAATAAAATGAACAACTTTCCTTTTTGTTCGTCTTTATAGTGATACGTTACATGGAAAGACTTTACGGTTATAGGAGGAAAGTAATGAAGAACAAAGTGACAATACTCGTCATTCTCATGTTGGTACTGGCATCTTTTTCGGGTTGTATTGCTTCCGCCCCTTCGGGGTCGGTTCCCGAGATTGTGGAACCGGGCAACGGAGAAGTGGAAAACCCCTCTTCGCCCGACGAAGATTTGCAAACGGATACGGGTAAGTACGTGGGCCAGATTGATAATAATTTCATTGAAATAATGATATCCGGCGTGCCGGAAGAAATGGCCTATCGCTCGTTCATGCTATCACCCGAATTGAAAGACCGTTTTGAAGCCTTGGGACTGGATACAGACATGGAAGTGAAGTTTCAGTTTTATGAAAACAGCCAAGGCCAATGGGTGGTCGTTGACATTCAGATTATCTAAAAGAGAAGCATTATAAGCAAAGGAGAAGCATTTGAGCATCGGTTATGCCTGTTTGGGAATTGGAATTCCCGGGTCTGACGCAAAGACAACGACCATGAAATATGCTTCCCCGGAAAGGTTGGAGGAGCTGATTCGATGGAATCTTTCCTCGTTGAAGCAACTTCTGGCCTATAATCTGCACCAAGAAATCCGCTTGTTCCGCATCAGTTCGGATATCATTCCTTTTGGCAGCAGTCTCGTAAACTCTCTGGATTGGACAGAAATGTTTCAGAGAGAGTGGGAGGAGCTGGCAAGGATGATTCGACAGGGGAACCTGCGGGTTTCTATGCATCCGGGACAGTATACGGTGCTGAATTCACCGGATGACGGGGTGGTGGAAAGGGCCGTAAAGGATTTGGAGTATCACAATCAGGTGCTGACGAATTTGGGAGTCGATTCCTCTCACAAAATCATTCTTCATGTGGGGGGTGGCTATGGAGACAAAGCGGCGGCAATGGTCAGATTCCAGCAGAATTATCATAAATTGTCCGATGGGATCAAGGACAGGCTCGTATTAGAAAATGATGATCGTATTTACAATATAGCCGAAGTGCTGGAACTGGCAGAAACAGTAAAGGCTCCGGTAGTATTTGATAATCTGCACCACCAGGTGAATCCTCCCAGGGAGGCAAGACCGGAAAAGGAGTGGGTTATGACGGCCCACCACACATGGCATACCAAGGATGGGCTCCCGAAAATTCATTATTCCCAGTCAAATCCCCATAAGAAATCCGGATCTCACTCGGAGACCATCGATTTGGCTCAATTTTTGGAATATTACCACCGACTATCTCTGTCGGAATGTGATATCATGTTGGAAGTCAAGGATAAGAATCTATCTGCGGTGAAATGCATCAATGGTACGCGGCAGAGAGGTAGTATCAAACACTTGGAAAAGGAATGGGCACTATATAAATATACGGTGCTGGAGAGATCCCCTACCCACTATGAAGAAATTCGAAGGCTGCTCAAAGATAAAGAAGCCTATCCGGTGGGGAAGTTCTATCAATTGCTGGATGAAGCACTGAACGAAAAGGGAACCCCGGGCACCTTGCGAAATGGATTTCAGCATGTATGGGGATATTTGAAAAATATGGCTACAGCAAAAGAAAAAGAAGAGATGGCCCGACAACTCCAAAGGTGGGAGGAAGGAAAAAGCTCCTTGGCCACATTGAAAAAGAAACTTTTTGTTTTGGTGGAGAAATATGAGCAACCTTATTTATTGGCATCCTACTATTTCGTGCTATAATGCGAGGAGGGTGATTGTAGAAGGGAGGAGAGTATGAAAAAGTCTTTGAAAATCTGGGTGTTATTGACCTATCTTTTAATGGTGTCCGTGAACGGTATGGCTAATGCACTGCCCATCAATGGGCAAAACACAGGCCAAGTATCTGATGCCTATCCCAATTTGTTTGCCCCGGCAGGGCTGACCTTTTCCATATGGGGAATCATCTACCTGCTGCTAGCGCTGTACACCATTTATCAATTGGGATGGATTTATCCGGAAAGTAGCAAAGCTAGAGGCCCATTGCTACAAAAGGTGGGGTGGCTATTTTCCCTGACCTCCATAGCAAATGGTGCATGGATTTTCGCATGGCACTACCATGTGCAATGGTTGTCCTTATTGCTGATTGTCACCATATTGGTACTGCTGATTCAAATCAATTTGATACTTCAAAAGGAAAGCTTTACACTCAGGGAGCTGTGGATGATTCGCATTCCCTTTGGTGTATATTTCGGCTGGATTACGGTGGCTACCATCGCCAATGTGACCACATTGTTGGTGAGCCTGGGATGGAATGGATTTGGATTATCTGAAGTGGCTTGGACAGTGATTATTTTAATCGTGGGGGCTGTCATAGGACTTTTGACTCTTCGAAGAAATCGAAATGTGGCATATGGCATGGTACTGATTTGGGCCTATGGCGGCATCCTCTTGAAGCATGGGTCTCCGGATGGATTTGGCTCCGCATATCCGATAGTTATGGTGACAGTAGGTATCTGTATTTTCGCATTTATTGCCGGGGTACTGTGTCATTTTTACTGCCGGAAAAGTACGGTGAAATCAACTCCTTGATAGCCGGGGAGGGCATGGTTTGCAAATCCTTTTCCAATCGCAACGCATAGTCGTGGTATAATGCCACGGCTTTTGTTATTTCTCCCACTCTAATTTTGTAGTCAATCAGTTTTTCCCAGGTGGCTTCATGGGTGGGGTCTCGGCTTAAGATGGCTTCCAATGCTTGAGAAGCCTGGGCGGGTTGCCCCGATTCCCGATAATGCTGATGAATTCTATCCTGGACATGAATAAAGTCCTTTTCCAGCTTCACTCGTATCTCTTCTGCCCAATCATAGGTTTTGCTTTCCAAAAAATATCCTTGGTACAGAGGGGTGGCTTTCTCCCATTCTTTGTAGCCGGTCTGGTCTATGGTGTGATGGATGTGTCGAAAGTCATACAAATCGCAGGAAACCGAAGAGACATCCAAGTGGTACTCATTCAGTTCTCGCTTTAAAAGATCACAATGGGTATATTGGGAAAGGGCCCCTCTCAAATAGGTACAGGTGACCCGAAAGAGATTGGACGCCTTCTTAAATTCCATATCGGGCCATAAAAGTTCAATGAGAGAGTCTCGAGAGCGGCCTCGCCCCTGAAAGTAAATGAGTAAAGCGAAAAGTTCCTCCGCCTTCGTGGTTTTCCACCGCAAGGTTTCTTTATGTGTCCGTACGTCGAACCCTCCAAAGCAAGTGATGGTTAAGGGAAGTGGCTGTGAATGAGGAGCTCTGGGGCGATACCGTTTGGCCACTACATCCATTTGCTCTGCGAAATCCTTCTTGTTCAGCGGCTTCAGCAAATAGCCGATAGCATAGGTGCGAAAAGCCTCCAAAGCGTATTGGTGGTAGGCCGTGATGTAGATGATTTCCAGGAAAGGGTCCGCTTCTCGCATTTGTTCCGCCAATTGGAGTCCGTCTATCTCCGGCATTTCAATATCTAAAAAAACCAAGTCCACCCGGTGAGTAGACACGTATTCCAGGGCTTGGTGACAGTCAGAAAAGGTGGCCACCATTCTTATGCGCTGATCTTCCTCCACCAGTCTGGATATTCTGTGAAGTGATGTTTTCTCATCATCTACCGCAATTGCCGTAAACATGGTCTATATCTCCTCTTCTTCCACATCGTCTTCGAAACAAGGAATGCGGAAAGTGACTTGCGTTCCTTTCCCTGGATTACTTCTTATTTCTAACCCCTCATGATAAACGCGAATCAGTCGTTGGTGGATGTTGTAAAGACCGATTCCTCCACTTTCCTTGGGAAGGGTGGTAAGCTCCGTGATTCGTTCCGGATTCATGCCGGCTCCATCATCGGAAACGGTGAATCGAAAATGTTCGTTTTCCGGCTGAATGGAAAGGATAACGGTGCCCCCTGCTTGTTTACTTCTCAATCCATGCTTTACCGCATTTTCCACCAGCGGTTGTAACGTTAAGGGAGGTAATCGAAGAGCAGGTAATTCTTCCGGAATTTGATATTCGATTCGGATATTGTCAAACCGGGCCAGCTCGATGGCAATATATGCTTCTACCAACTCCAACTCTCTTTTTAGGGCCACAATGCTTTTCAGGTTATCGTAGTCCAAAATTTCCCGCAGGTATTTCGAAAGGGAGAGAATCAAATCCCCAGCTTTCTTGGGGTCCGTATCACAATGCTCGGCAATGGTGTTCAATGCGTTATATAGGAAATGGGGTTTCATTTGCGCACTCATGTAGGCCGTTTCTGTATTGGTGACTCGATCCAGGGTTTCCTGCAAATCTTCGGAGAGTCTTTCCACACGTTGGTAGGCCAGGGAGTATCTTCTGGCCAATAGAATCACCTGCAAAAAGATAAATAGAATCATCCAACGAGACAGCATATAGGTATCGGGGAGTACTTGAAGGTAGATGAGGGCATCCATCACGCCGCCTGCTGCCAGAATAAAGATTCCCACCAGGAAAAACCCAGCATCCTCCTGGTTGGTTTTCATTCCCTGCCAACCCAGATATCCGCCATATCCGCAAACCACAATGATTAAGAGAAGATAATAGGTGAATGCGTAGGAATACAGGTATGAAGTCGTGAATAAAACCATCAGGCCGTAGGATCCGTTGATTCCCATAATCCCCCAATACCACTTTTGGGGAGAAAGATGTGGAAATAGATAGTGGGAATAAAGCATTACCCCAAATATGATAAAAACCACGGTCAAGGTAACAATTCGCGAGCCCAAAAGGTGGGGCAGGTCGGGGAAAATATCCATGATTATGGTCTCGTTGGAGAATAAATTTCTCACCCCCACTGCCATACATAGAATCACAAAGCCCACTAACTCTTTGTTAAAGGGTCGATACAGGGAAAGAATGAAATAAGTCATTCCCGCGAAAAGACATATGGTGGAGAGCACTAAGTCAATGATTTGGCCGTTGTTTTCTGCTTTGCTGATTTGGGAAGTGGGGCCGATTATAATGCTTTGTCCAATGCCGGCATTGACGTGTCGTTGGTTGGCCACGAAAAGCAGTATTTCTGTTTGGGTAACTCCCATTGGGATAATCACGGATTGGGGATTCAGATAACTTGGTTCTTTCCCTTCGAAAAATCCGTTATAGTCCACCAACTTCCCGTTGACGTACAAGGCATATTCCGTATAAATTTCCGGCAATTTCAAGCTATAGGAGCCCATTAGCGGTTTGGTTTGTATGGATAATCCATAGGCCGCCTGTCCTATGGCGGTGAATCCCTCCCCATACTTGGTCCAATATAAAGGAACTCGATAGGAGCCGTCCTTCTCTGTTCGCAGAATATCTTCGGGAGAATCCTCCGCATTCCAATAAAAATCCCACTCTCCGCTCAAGGATAGCAAAGGGGTTTCTTCCCAATCTACCTGAGTGAGATCCAAGTGGCCATCTATTGCGGAGGGGCCATCCGAAGCGGACGTTTGCTGGCATCCTATGAATACGAAAACAAATAGAAATAAGAGGAAAATGATTCCCAACTTCTTTTTCATAAGCATCTCCTGTTTGATAAAAAAGGACGAAAGTATTATATCACATGGAATAAATTATTAGAATTTTTAATATTTTTTTAATTCTTGTTTATTATGATGATTTACAGGGAGGAGAGGTGTATCTATGTATCGTTTTTTCATCGCAGACGTGGATTCAGAAAATGCCTCCGCGTTGCGTGCCTTATTGGAGGAGCTGAACCAAGAGGCTCCCATCATATGGCAAGGAAAACGGTCCTTTCTCCAGTTCATCCAAAGCCGGGAGGAGGGGGTCCTGTTCATCCGCATTGATAGTCCTCATTTGGAGGGTGGTAAATTAACCAAAGAGGTAGCGGATCGAGGGGGCCCCCATAAAGTGGTTTGGATGGCAACGGGAGAGGGCTTTGTCATGGAGGCATTTACTCAAAGTGTGGATGAGTACTTAGTTCTCCCCCCCACCAAAACCGATTTATGCCGGGTGTTGGACAACCTCTATTACAGAAGGACCAGATATGGTTAGGAGATGGTCACGGCAAGACATATCGATATCATTCATCAAAGTATAAAGAAACCAAGGGGAGAAATAGAACAAATAAGAAGTAGAACGAGAAGGAGGATGAATAAGATGAGCTCCATGAAAAAAACTGTGATATCATTCATATTAACCATATGTATGTTATGGACCATGATGCCTTTTGTGGCAGGAGAGGCTAGCGGGGCATTGATTAGCGTGGATATAGAACTAGGAACCCCAAATTTTTCCGGTGACAATACATTTTATCAATTTCCAAATGTAATAGTGACTGCCGCGGGAATAAGCGATATAGGTATAATAGCCATCAAAATACAAGTGGATGAAGAGGCTGAGACCGGCGACACCGTTGACCTCACCGGTGTCACTTCTCCGGGAGGCATCGATTTTACTGTCGATGATGCGGATGGAGGATTGACGAAGACCATTCTATTTGCTGAAGCTGTGTCGAGTGAGGCCATCGACATGTTCATTCAGGACATTAAATTTAGACCTTCAGAAGATGGAGAACAACAAATGACCTTTATCATCAATGCAGGTAATCCGAGTATTGGTATCCCTACACCTTTTCGGCATCCTGATGGAACCACTCACTACTACTCACTTTCGATTTATGATAAAACTTGGTATGGGGCATACAATGAAGCCAAAACTTTTTCATTTCTTGATATGAAAGGGTACTTAGTGACGATTACTTCTCCCGAAGAAAATGCTTTGATTACATCGATTTCAACCGACGCTGCTTGGACCGCAGGTGTCAGAATTGTATCAACCGGTGGAATGAAAATATCAGATGAAGCATCCATTTCAACAACAGGATGGGTGACAGATATTGTTTCGGCAAGCGCATATTATTGGGCTAGTGGACCGGAAGCAGGGCTTGTATACTATGATAGTTATACGAGTACAGGGGCACTGGTTGATGTAGCATTTTACTCCTCCTTTGCAGCGATTGGAACTAGCATAGGTAGTATAGATGAATACCCATGGTTTGTTGACAGTAGTAATAATCCAGAGCCAAACAATGGGTCTGGTGCTGGAGAGGAATGTATGACGGTTAATTTTGATGGAGGTACTGGTAACTCAGGGTGGAACGATGCAGATGGTTCAACCGTAACTACATACTTTGTGGAGTTTGGGGGATATAATACCACGGGTGCAACTATTCTTACCGCCAATGGGCTCGATGTTAGGGTAGATTCAGGATCCTCAACTATATCTGGATTTCAGGCCAGAGACTCCAGGACAGTCACTGCCCCTGAATCATCCCCATCTTCTTCAGGCAGTAATAGAAGCTCTGACAATACTGCCAATGTACTGGTCAACGGGGTATCCCATAATGCAGGAAGTGTGAGTACCTCCAGAACAGGAGGGCAGCTGACGAAAACGTTGACGGTGGATACCAACCGACTGCAAAGCATTCTGAATAGCCAGCCCACATCACCTCAAGTGGTGTTGCCCATATCTGGAAACAATGATGTGTCTCAAGGTGTGTTAACGGGGCAAATGGTAAAAAATATGGAAGATGTAGAAGCGGTATTGAATGTGGAGACGGATCAAGGACGATATATTCTGCCAGCCTCTGATTTGGATGTAACCGGTTTGTCGGCCCAGTTTGGTGAAGATGTGAATCTGGATGATATGGAAATCACGGTGAAAATTTCCAAGCTGTCGGACCAACAAGTAACGGCTATAGAGAACACGGGAAGTGAAGGCGGGTGGACTTTGATGATTCCGCCGGTAGAGTTCCAGGTAGAAGCCACATATAATGGGCAAACCGTAGAAGTGAACCAGTTCAAAAATTATGTGAAGAGGGAAATACCCATTCCGGCAGGAGTGGATCCCATGAAAATTACTACAGCGGTAGTGATTGGTAAGGATGGGAAAGAGACCCATGTACCCACAGAGGTATTTTTGGGCGAAGACGGGCTGTATTACGCCCGAATTCATTCCCTCACCAATTCCGTTTATGCTTTGGTTTATCATGATATGTCCTTTGACGATGCGGTGGGGCTTTGGTATGAATCTACGGTAAACGAAATGGCCTCCCGTATGATATTAAAGGGACGGGATGACGGTAGATTTGATGGAGATTCGCCCATTACCAGGGCAGAATTTGCAGCCACTATGGTGCGAGCCTTAGGTCTGGCGGAGGAAGGAACCCCATCCTTCTTAGATATCAGTAGGGATCAATGGTTTGCAGGTGCGGTGGCCAAAGCCAGCCAATATGGGATTATCCAGGGCGTGGGAGAAGGTCGATTTGACCCCATGTCCCACATCACAAGACAGGATGCCATGGTGATGATATACCGAAGTGCGAAGATCGCCAATTATCTGGGAGATTCTGGGGATTCCACCACCATTTTTGGGGATGACGGACGGATCAGCGAATATGCCAGGGAGGCCGTAACCTTCCATGTGAACAATGGTCTTGCCAAAGGAGATAACGGCCAGATTCGACCCTTGGATTCCATATCCCGAGCCGAGACGGCTACTTTGATTCTACGATTCCTCCAAAAGGCGGAATTGGTAGATACCCGGTTGCCCCAGTAGTATAAGTGTGTACACTTCACCGATAAGCTGGAAGGAGCCTCATGGCATCATGTCGTGAGGCTTTTTCCATCTTTATTCCGTTAGAATGTGCTATAATTGGGTACATTAAGAAAACTAATAAAATGGGGTTGAGATGGAATTTTTAAGTAATGTTGACCTATACGGATGGCAAGAAACCATCTACTATATTGGCCTAGTGGTAGCAGCTATCTACATCCTTCTGGGCTTAGATGACCTTGTATGGGATTTTTTGAGTATTTTCCTGCGGAAACCATCTGCCAGGATTCCGTTACAGGATTTGGATGCAAAACCGCCCAAATTACTTGCACTGATGATTGCTGCATGGAAAGAGGATGCGGTCATTGAACAGGTGATTGACCATCTGGTGGCCACCGCCCAATATCCCCGCTCTATGTATCACATATTTTTGGGTGTTTATCCCAACGACGACCCCACCATCCAAGCCGCCTATCGATTGGCGGAAAAATATCCTCATCTTCATGTGGTGATAAATCATGCGCCGGGACCAACCAGCAAAGCGGATAATCTCAACAATATATTGAAGCATATTGCGGCTTTTGAAATAGACCACAATTGGGAGTTCGCTTCGGTGACCGTTCATGATTCGGAAGATGTGGTGCATCCTTATGAATTTAAGTTGACAAATTACTTAATGGATAACCATGAGGTGCTGCAGTTCCCGGTATTTCCTTTGCAGCCTTTTCCCAGACTGGGTAATCTTTTTTCCACCATGACCCTGGGAACTTATTCCGATGAGTTTGCAGAAAACCACTATCGGATTATGTCGGTAAGAGATC